>JBGSVG010000348.1:0-17202 GCA_041753095.1 Sphingorhabdus sp.
GTTGCGGTCGTGACCGAAAACTGGTCGGCGGCAACCACGGCAGTGGTTGGCAAAAGTAAAGTAGATGCGGCCAAAGCCATTATTGTCTTCTTCACGGGATTTTCTCCTTCTTGAACCATTCTCGAATGTGACAACTCTTCATCCGCGTTTCGGTTGCATTTGAGGCGGAATTAATGATGAATTTCCGCCCGTCCGTTGTCGATTGACGTTAAATTAGCGGCAACGATAATCGCCGCGATCGATTTCGCGCCCGAGCAAGGCGCCACCGGCTGCTCCCAGGATTACGCCCAGCGTTTTGTCACCGCGACCTGCGACTTCGTTACCAACGAGCCCGCCGACGGCCGCGCCGATAATCAAGCCCGTGGTGCCGTCATCGCGGCGGCAATAATAGCGGCCATCGTCCCCGCGCCATAGACGTGTATCGTCGCGGATATACTGCGCATCACGACGTCCTTCATAATAGCCGCGATCATGTGAGCGCTGCTTGTTCTTTTTGTGGCCCCATGCCTTTGCGTGGGCGGGAGGGTCGGCAAGGACGGCACTGGTTGGCACAACGAGGGTTGCTGCCGCCAATGCCAGAACTGATTTTTTCATGGTCTTTCTCCTTTTCTACTGAAGGACGCATGATATTTGACCGCTCGGCATGAACGGTTGTTGCATCGCTCGTTCAGGAAAGGATGAAGCGTTTTGGCAGACCGACGAACGGTTGCTTGCTGCCAATCTAAAAACCCGAAAGCTTTGCCATCTCGGATCCGATTGCGCCAAAGTCGTCGTTTTTCAGTTTCGTGTCCGCATGATTGAGTCGCTGAACTATGGCGCCGCCCTTTGCCGCTGATAAAGTCGTCGCCCATGTTCCGTCTCCACTTGCTCATTGCCATCTGTTCAGAGAGGTTGGGCCCGCTCCGAATGTATCACGGGTGGTGCGCGCCGAACAGATTGCATTACATTGTTTTGTCAGCGCTTGCCTGGGTCGGATGCGTGGCGGAAATCCTTTGGTCGTAGTCCGTAGCGATGCAGCTTGTCATAGAGCGTTTTGCGGGGCGTACTCATCGCTTGCTCGAGTCGGACGACATCGCCGCCAACGGAGCGCAGCGCATTCTCGATCACCGTCCGTTCGAACTCTGCCACCATCAAGTGGAGCGAGCGACTATCCACTGCAACCTGTGCCGCTTTATCGGGGACGTGGAACCCGATCGCCCAGCTCCGGGCAAACGCTTCGAGTTCCCGGACATTGCCCGGCCACTCATATGCCTGCAAATGTTGCCAGACGTCATCGGTTATCCCGCGATGCGCTAACCCGAGTTCGGCTTCATGCCGGGCAAGGAAATGCCGAAACAGCCCGGCAATGTCTTCGCGCCGCCTGGCCAGTGGAGCCATCATCAGCCTGACCGCGCTGAGCCGTTCATGGAACAGACTTTTACGGTCATCAACAACGCCGGGCGGGATGTGCAATTGCCGCGTCACCACGACACACAAATTCAGCTTGCGGGAACGCTCGGCTCCAGCAGGCACGATGGACCGGGTATTCAAGACCGACAGCAGCCTGGCCTGCAATTGCGGTGGGGCGGCCTCGATCTCGTCGATAAGCAAAGTTCCGCCATTGGCCCGCTCGATCAACCCGGTTCGCGACAGGCCGCCACGGCCCGGTTCTCGACCAAACAGCAGCAGATCGGCATCCTGATGGGTGAGCGTGCCGGCATCGATGCCAATAAACGGGCGATTATGGCGAGGGCCAAGTTCATGGATCAATCTTGCAACGAAAGTCTTGCCGGTTCCCGTCGCGCCTTCAATCGTTACATCGACCTCTGCTTGGGCTACCGCCGAAAGCATGCTGCGCATCCGCATGGCGTATTCCGATGAACCGATGAACCCAATTTTCGCCTGCTGCTTCAGGGCTTGGCGAAGTCTGCGGTTCTCCAGCACCAGCTGACGCCGCTCTGCCGCTTTTGTGATCGCACGGATTAATGCCGCGGAAGAATACGGCTTTGTGAGAAAATCTGTTGCTCCGTCCTTCATTGCGGCAACGGCCATCGCCACATCGCCATGGCCAGTGGTGATGATCATCGGCAAATCAGGGTCGCGTTCCTGTAAATGCGCAAACAGGGCCAAACCATCCATGCCCGGCAAACGCACGTCACTAACCACTACGCCTGGGAAATCATTCGATATGATCGAGAGCGCGGAATGTGCGTCGCCAAACAGCGCGACCTCCATACCTTCCAAGCGCAACGCCTCCGCCACGGCTGGGCCGAGGGCTTCGTCATCCTCGACCAGAACGACATTGATTTGCTGGCGGTCGGTCATGAGCTGGGGATCAGCATCGTGAAGCGGGCACCCTGTGCTACCTGTTCTTCCACCAAATCGCCACCCAATCTGCGCATGATATCCTGCGAAATCACCAGCCCCAAGCCGAGCCCGTCAGGCTTGGTCGTGGCAAAGGGCTGGAAAAGGCTGGAGCGTTGTTCCGGCGTAATGCCTAGGCCGCTATCAGTCACCGAAAGCCGCCGGAACTGACCCGTTTCTTCGATGCCAATGGAAACCCTGCCGCCTTGCCCGGTTGCGTCGAAGGCGTTTTGCAAAAGATTCACCAAAACCTGTTCGAGCGCAACATGCTCCCCGCGGACGATCAGGTCGAGAGCAGACTCGGCCGGTAGGACAAGGTCGATGTCAAGCTGCACCAACCGGTCGCGCAGTAGCAGCAACGCACCATCAACCATCTGACGGAGCGGAACCTGTCGGGGCTCGCAGTCGCCACGACGACTGAACCGACGCAACTCATCCGTTATTGTGCCGATCCGATCTGTTAGAGCCGTTATTCGGGAAAAGTTCATGGTCGCCTGATCATGCAAGCCTCGCTCGCCCAATCGCTCGCCGGTCTCTGCGAGAATCCGAATGGCAGCGACTGGTTGGCGTATCTCATGCCCGACTCCGGCAGTAATTTGGCCAAGCGTCGCCAGCCGGTTGGCCTGCTGGAGCTGATCGCGCAGACGTCCGGTTCGTTCGCTGACCAAGGCCTCTGCTCTTGCCTCCCTTCGGCGGATGCCAATGAATGCCAGTGCAGCGACAGTAGCGGCGATCACCAACAGCAGAAGGAAAAGCAAGCGCCCGTTTGCCTTGGCTGCCGCCAGCGAGGTTGAAGGATCGGAAAGCAGATGCAGGTCCCACTGGAGCGGTTTAACAGGATGACGGCTTTCGATCAGTGCGGGAATGAGGGAACGGGCACTACTCTCGGCTGGATCGAATCGTGCGAGCTCCGCATTCCCGAATTGGCGCAAGTCCTGCTCTGCATTGCGTTGCCCCGGTGCAATCAGGCGGGTTGCGTTGAAACGCCATGCCGGATTGCTAGTAACCAGGATCACCCCATCGGCGTCGGTCACATAAACCCCGGACGTAGCTTTTGCCCAGCCGGCTTCGAGTGTGTTGAACTCCACCTTAATCGCTACCACCCCCACCACTCCGGAAGGGGAATCGACGCGGCGCGCAATATACAAGCCTGGTCGTCGGCTCACCGTGCCTAGCGCAAACTCAGTGGCCACGCCTGACGCCCTTGCATTCACAAAGTAGCGCCGGAAACCATAGGTCGAACCGACAAAGCTGTCTGGCCGGTCCCAGTTGCTTGCCGCCAGCGTCAACCCATCGCGGTTCATCAGATAGATCACAGCAGCACCTGTTTGACCGGCCAGTTGTTGCAGGCGTTGGTTGAGGCCGCCTTGCTGCGTGCTGTCGCCGGCCATGAGCGACTGAACTTGGGGATCGCGCGCCAGCACCAGCGGAACCAGACTGAACTTATCGAGCTCGCTTTCCAACCCCGCTGCAAGGATTGCCGCCTCGTTCTGCGCTGCATTTTCGGCTTCATTAAGTGCAGAAGTACGCATGGTGCGATCAATCGCCAGCAGCCCTAGCGCTGCAATGAGCAGAACTCCTATCGCGATTATGCTAGCAAGATATCTGCGCCCGGGCAGGGACAATGATGGCGGCGTACCATTCAGCATCCTGGATTGCCCTTCGCCAGAACTTCCGCTCCCACGTCAAATGGAACGATTGAGAGCGGCACTGGCAAACTTTGAAGAAATGACAACGTTACCTACCCCTCTACGATAAGACGCTATTCGTGTACTATGTCCGGAAATCCGCAATTCCTGCAAGATATTTGTCTGAGATATCAGAATTAATGCGCACTAAATTATACCATCTGTTTGTTTTATATACTTTTCATTTCCTCGCTATTTTTTGTTGTTACCATGGGCGTGCGCCTTATGCTGACGCTGATCGGGTATTAAATCCGAAGGAGGGGCAGAAGATATGCAGGCCATCACGCCGATAATCGGTGGAGCCGACAAGCCAGTCCGGCTGCCGTTCTATCGGCAACTATATGTACAGGTACTGGCGGCCATCTTCTTGGGTGCGCTCTTGGGGCACCTCTATCCCGACGTCGGGTCGTCATTAAAACCGCTGGGCGATGGATTCATCAAGCTGGTGAAGATGATCATCGCTCCGGTCATTTTCCTGACCGTCGCCACCGGGATTTCCGGAATGCGCGATCTGTCAGCAGTCGGCAGCGTGGCGGGCAAGGCGTTTGCCTATTTCCTCTTTTTCTCGACCCTGGCGCTGATCATCGGGTTGGTTGTAGGTAACATCGTGCAGCCTGGTTCAGGCCTTAACATTGATCCCGCCACGCTTGATGCCAGCAAAGTTCAGGATTACGCTAAGACATCGGAAGGCCAGACGATAGCAGGCTTTCTGCTGAACATGATCCCTGAAACATTGTTCAGCGCCATGACCGATGGCAACATCCTGCAGGTCCTTCTCGTCGCAATACTGACAGGCTTGGCGCTTTCTGCGACCCGCCCGCACAGCGACCTTGTTCTCGACGTCCTCGCCTCGTTCAACGAAGTGATCTTCAAACTCGTTCACATGTTGATGAAGCTGGCACCAATCGGCGCATTCGGGGCGATTGCCTTTACCATCGGCGAGTTCGGAATCGCATCGCTAGCGAGCCTCGCCGCGTTGGTGGCGACCTTCTACCTCACGTCGCTGTTTTTCGTCATCGTCGTGCTGGGTGCTGTTGCCTATTTCACCGGCTTTTCCATCTTCAAGATGATCCGCTACCTGCGCGAGGAACTGCTGCTGGTGCTTGGCACGTCGTCATCGGAGGCGGCGCTGCCCAGCCTGATGGAGAAACTGGAAATTGCCGGTGCGCGGAAATCAGTGGTCGGCTTGGTTGTTCCGACCGGCTATTCCTTCAACCTTGACGGTACCAATATCTACATGACACTAGCGGCTTTGTTCATCGCGCAGGCGGTCGGCATCGATCTCTCTTTATCAGATCAATTGGCGCTGGTGCTGGTTGCCATGATCAGTTCGAAGGGCGCGGCGGGTGTTACCGGGGCCGGGTTCGTTATCCTCGCGACCACGCTGTCGGTCGTGCCATCGGTTCCGGTTGCGGGGATGGCGCTAATCCTTGGCATTGACCGGTTCATGAGCGAATGCCGTGCGCTGACCAATTTCATCGGCAATGCCGTGGCGACTATTGTTGTGGCCCGGTGGGAAGGCGCTCTGGATACCGAGCGTCTGGCGGCGGCGATGGCAGGCACACCAATGCCGTTGCCCGAGGAAGATATAGAACGGCACGAACGCAGCGGTCCGCGCAGCGAGGCTTTGGCAGAAGCGCTGGGTGAGGCCTCATGATCGCGCGGCGGACCTTGTTACAAAATCTCGCCGCGCTAACGGCGATTGGCGCTGTGCAATTGGGTGGCGCCGTGCCCGCGATAGCCGCAGAGTGGGAAGAAATTCCATTGTGGCCAGGCAAGCCGCCGGGCCGGGGCGGAGTGACAGGTCCGGAAAAGCTGGGTGACGCAGGCGCGGGATTTGGCGCGCTTTCCAACATCGCAAACCCGCGAATGCGCGTCTATCGCCCGGCAAAGACAAACGGAGCCGCCGTTATTGTCTGCGGCGGTGGTGGCTATTTCCGGATTCAGTTGTGGAAGGAAAGCACGCCGATTGCACGTTGGCTGCAAGCGCGCGGCTTCACCGTTTTCGAGCTGCTTTATCGCCTGCCAAACGATGGCTGGGATGCCTCCGTGCCGTTCATCGACGCGCAACGGGCGATGCGGATCGTTCGTACCAGAGCAACCGAGTTCGGCATCGACCCTAAACAGATCGGCATCATGGGTTTTTCCGCGGGCGGGCATCTCGCAGGCTTCACCGCACTACAGTCGCAACGCCCGCTCTACGCCGGGTCCGACAAATATGAAAAGACCAGCGCCCGGCCGGATTTCTCGGTCCTGCTGTTCCCAGTCGTTTCGCTGCGCAAGCCCTATGATACGACCCGGACCCGGCGTGAAATCATCGGTGAGACACCTAGCGCTGAAGCAGAAAATGCATGGTCGCTCGACACTTACGCCAGCGCCGACGCTCCGCCGACGATCATCTTTGCGTCAGCAGACGATAAAACCGCGCCGCCCGGCCATGGCATCATGCTGTTCGAAAAACTCAACGCAGCTGGCGCTTCGGCAGAGCTGCATCTGTTTCGCGACGGTGGCCATGGCTGGGGCCTTGGCAAGCCCGAGCAGGTGCTGAGCCAATGGCCGGACATGTTCGTCAAATGGTATGATTCAGGAAAAATAGTACAAAACAAGCAGGGAGAATGAAGATGGCAACCAAGATGTTCTGCAAGCTGGCGTTGCTCAGCACGACCGGATTGATGACTGCAAATATGGCGCACGCGCAAGATGCTGCCACCGTCGCGGCCCAGACCGCCGACGAAGCGGAGGCAGCAATTGTCGTGACCGGTTCACGGATCCAGGGCGCGCAGATTAACGATGTGCTGCCAGTCACCGTCCTTGACGAGCAGCAGATCGAAAATACGGGCGCATCGTCGGGTGACGAACTGTTCCGCGCACTTCCGCAGAACGGTACAATTGCCTTCAACGAACAAAACGCCACCACCCAGAATAACGTGCGCGGCGACGTGGGGTCGGTCAACCTGCGCGATCTGGGCACAGGCAACACGCTGCTGCTGATCAACGGCCGTCGCATGAATCTGCACCCGGGCTTCCAGACCGAGCTGCTCGTGCCGGTGGTCAGTCCCGACACCAACGAGATTGCACCCGGCAGCGTTCGACGGATCGAAGTTCTGCGCGACGGTGCGTCGGCCATCTATGGCGCCGATGCCGTTGCGGGTGTGATCAACACGGTGCTCAAAGGCAATTTGAAAGGCGGTTTTCTTGAAGCCGACTGGCGCGCGTCGGATGGAACAAGCCTTTACAGCTACTCCATCAATGGCGGGCTAGGGTTTGACTTCGGCGGTGGCCGAGGCAACCTGACTTTGTACGGCGGACATTTTCATGAAAACGGCCTTGGTTCGTCCGGCCGCGAATATTCGCGCGACGATGATCGCACGCGATTGCTGGTCGGAACCGATTTCGAAGGCGAGGCCTCGTTCAACAACCGCAACACCTTCGGACCATTCGGCCAGTTCGATATTCAGACGTCACCCAACAGCCGCACGCCGATAAATGACGACGACTTCTATCTGCAGCCAAGCACATTCACCGGCTGCCGCATGGATTTCCGGAACGGCATCTGTGCCCGTAACGGCGAAACGCCAACAACTGCCGTTCGGTACAACACGATTTTCGGCAACACACTGATCAGCCGCAAGGACCGCTATAATGCGATGGCGCTGCTCAACTACGAGCTGACCGACAGCATCGAAGCCTATTTCGAGGGCAGCTATTATCGATCAGAAAACGCGCGTAAAAACGATGCCTCGGCCATCCTGAGCGCGGTTCCGGTGGGCATAGCGCGTACTGCTTACTGGAACCCGTTTGGCCCGACCACATTGGTTGGCGGCGGAGCCAATCCCAATCGCCTGCCCGGCACCACCATCCCCGCAGGTGGGGCAGATCTCATCATGGAACGCTACCGCTTTGTCGATGCAGGCAATCGCGGGGTGTTTGTCGACAAGGACGCGTACCGCCTTGTCGCTGGTCTGCGCGGCAATTTTGGCGCGTGGGATTTCGACACCGGCTTTGTCTATTCCAAATCGAAGCTGACCGACCTTGAAACCAATCGTGTATCGCTCACTGCGTTGCAGCAGTCGATCAACCGAACGACGCCCGATGCCTATAACCCGTTCAACGGTGGTTGCCTTGATGATCCGGGCCAAGGCGACTGCACCCCGAACCCTGCTTCTGTCATCGATCCCTTCCGCATCAATGTGTTCCGCAAGGGCGGCACCAGCCTCGCATTGGCCGACTTCAAGGTCAGCCGTGACGATCTGTTTGTGCTGCCCGGTGGCAACCTTGGTGTTGCAACGGGGATCGAATGGCGGCGCGAAACCTTCTTCGATGATCGCGACTCGCGCCTCGATGGCACCATTACCTTTAGAGACAGCGTGACCGGCGTGTTCAATGGCAGCGACGTTGCCGGAACCAGCCCGTCACCTGACACAGATGGAACACGAACGGTCTATTCGGCTTATGCCGAATTGTTTGTGCCTGTGGTTAGCGAAGATATGAATATTCCGCTGGTCGAGGCATTCAATGTCCAGATGGCCGGGCGGATCGAGCGCTTTCAGGATATCGACGCGACTGCAATGGTTCCACGCGTCGCCGCATCATGGACCACAATTCCCGGCGTGACGTTCCGCGGCGCATGGTCGCAGGGCTTCCGCGCGCCAAATCTGGCTCAGGTCAATGATGACGGCACGACCCGTTCCAATACCCGCGATGATTTCGTGTTCTGTCAGGCACAGGTCAGAAAAGGCCTGCTATCCGGCCTCGACGCCTGCCCTGGCGCTGGTGTCATCAGCTTCCGGTCGGGTGCAAGAAGCCTCAAGCCCGAAGACAGCGAGAGCATCAACTTGGGTATCGTGCTTGAGCCGAAGTTCATTCCTGGCCTCACACTGACGGCGGACTATTGGCGGGTGAAGCAGACCGGATTGGTTGGGACGTTCGGCGACGACAACGCAATTGCGCTCGACCTGCTGCGCCGTCTGGGAGGCAGCAGCAATCCGAACGTCATCCGCGCCGTTCCAACCGCTGATGATATCACGTTGTTCACCGGCACCGGCCTAGCCCCAACAGGCCGAATCATTCAGGTTCTCGATCCCTATCTGAACCTAGATAGCCGCGTTTCAAAGGGTTGGGATTTCGGCATGGCCTACAACGTGCCGGAATTCGGGGCTGGCAAGTTCCGCCTCCGCCTCAACGCCGCGCGGCTGAAAAGCTTCGTCCAGAGCGCCGGCGTTGACGGCGAAGAACTGCTCGCAGGAATTGCTGCCGGTACTTTGCCAGCCGATGTCACAGTTGGCGGGCTGGGTGAGCTGCTCGAAATCGAGGGTCGCCCCAAATGGCGCGTAAGCGGATCGATCAATTGGGAAAGCGGACCGGTCGAGATCGGGCTGTTTGGCCAGTATACCGGCAAGGTATGGGACACCAGTGTGGTGCGCGACATATTGCTGGTATCCGACGACCCAAATGCCAACTTCTACCGGGTCAACGACCAGTTCGTAACCAACCTGTCGGTTTCCTACACGATCGATAACGACACCGCACTTAACGGTACCCGGTTGCGTTTTGCGATCAACAATCTGTTCGACAAGGATCCACCGCTCGCCGACGAAACCTATGGCTTCTACAGCGAACTGTACACCGCGCGCGGGCGAGTCTTCCACGTCGAACTCCGCAAGAAGTTTTGATGTGATGCGGCGGGCAGGAACTTGGTTATCGCTCGCCGCATTGTTGGCAGTTGGGGTCGGGACGGCAGCGCGTGCGCAGCCGTCCGCGTCCAATTCCAAGCCTTCATTGTCAGGATGCCAGACGGCACAGGGCAGCGTCCAGTTCGACTTTGAAGGCGCGTCCCGTTCGGCCTGCTATGTGGAGGACGAACGGACGCTTTCGATTCTGGTCACGCCCGAACATTTGCCGCCGATTAACCCAAGCCCCTGGTATGCCTTCCGATACAGCGCCGCCAAGGGAGGCAAGCTCACGGTCAATGTGCGCTATATCGGTGCACGCCACCGCTACGCGCCGGTATGGCGTGGCAGCGGCAATCCAGCGACGTTTGCCGTGACGGTGGCACAAGACAAAGAAGCGGTGTCGATCACGCTTCCTCCAGGCAAAGGCTTCGTCAGCGGCCAGCCGCTTGTTACAGCGGTCCATTACGACAGGCTGCTCGGGCAGCTCGCAAAAAGCGGGCGCGGCAAAAGGATTGTACTGGGCCAATCGCACGACGCACGGCCGATCAAAGCTGTCCGGCTGGGTAATGCCGCTGCCCCGCGCCTTGTTGTCCTGCTCGGGAGGCAGCATCCGCCCGAGGTGACCGGCGCGACGGCGATGGACGCGTTTTCGCTGGCGATTGCCAAGCTTGTCGGTTCGGGCGCGATCGACGGCAAACAGTTCCAATTCCTGATTGTCCCGCTGCTCAATCCCGATGGCGTTGCCCGCGGGCACTGGCGCGCGAACCTCGGCGGTGCCGACCTCAACCGGGACTGGGGTGCGTTCAAGCAGCCAGAGACCCGCGCTGTCGGTGACTGGCTCGCCCGTCTATCCCCCGACGTGCGCCCCGTACTGATGCTCGACTTCCACTCGACCAACCGCAACCTGTTCTACGTGCAGGGAGATGAGGCGAGCGCACAGGGCAAAATGTTTCTCGCTGCATGGCTCGGCGGCAAGGAGGCCGACTTTGCGGGCTACCCGTTCCGGATCGAGCCGCGCGATGCCAATCCCGGTTCAGGCACGACGAAGAATTGGTTCAATGCGACATATGGTATCCCTTCTTACACCTATGAAGTGGGAGATGACTCCGACCCTGCAGCGGTTCGTGCCGCCGCCGAGGCGCTGGCGCAAAATATGATACCGTCGCTGGCTTTAGCGCTTAAAGAGTGATTTAGGTGATAAGTTGCAGGGCCGACATTCAGATCGAACCGGAGATTTTTCAATGAGCGTTCGGATGAGCCATCGTCTCACGGTCACTCTCGCTTGCTTCGCGATGTTTTTTGCGGCTTCGCCCGCCATGGCAAAAGAGTGCGAGCAGATTGCGTCCGGATCATCGCAGATCACTTTTTCCGGCTGGTCCGGACCAAAACTGCCGGTTTATGTGCACAAGCCGCAAACAGCCGGAGGCAGCAGCCGTATCGTTTTCGTCATGCACGGCGTCCAACGCGACGGCGACCGCTATCGTGATGAATGGCGTAATCTGGCCGATAAACATGACCTGATAATCGTTGTTCCGACATTTGGCCGGAACGATTTTCCGACCACCGATTCCTACAATCTCGGTAATATCGTCGATGAGAAAGGCCGCAGAAATCCTCAGGCCAAATGGTCATTCTCGGCCATCGAGCCTTTGTTCGACGATATCGTCTGCCGTGTCGCCGGCAACCAGAAGGGCTATGCGCTCTATGGGCACTCCGCGGGCGGACAGTTCGTTCACCGCTATGTCGCCTTTGCCGATGCGCCACGGATGGAATCGGCAGTGGCAGCAAATTCAGGCTGGTATACGATGCCGAGCGATGCGCCATTCCCATATGGCTGGGGCGGCGATGCGGCGGGATTGGTCTCACCCGCAAGGGCGTTCCAGCGTCCGTTGACGATTCTGCTCGGAACGGAAGATATTGACCGTAACGATCCCAACCTTCGCAAAAACGAACAGGCTGACCAGCAAGGGCTGACGCGCTTTGACCGAGGGCACGGCTTTCTTGCTGCCGCGCGCAAGATGACAGGCGAGGCATTGGCGCTTGGCTGGAAGATCGCATATGCGCCGGGAGTCGGCCACGACAATGGCCGGATGGCTCCTTTCGCCATTCCCTATCTGATTGGCTCTGGTGCTAGCGCGCCATCGTCGAATGCGGCTGTTGCGGGCAAATCTGCCATTACGGAATTACGTTCGCGCAAGGACGTCACCGCGGCGATGGCCACGATACTCGAGCTCGAAAGCGACTGGGCGATCCAACGCCTCATCGAACTGACTGAAATACCGGCACCACCGTTTGAGGAAAAAGCGCGTGGGCTGGCCTTTGCCAGGATGCTCCGTGAAATCGGTGGTCTTGACGTCCAAATCGACGAGGCCGGGAATGTGATCGCGCGGCGCAAAGGTATTGGTAATGGCTCCTCAGTCATGCTGGCCGCCCATCTCGATACCGTATTTGCCAAAGATGTCGATGTGACCGTAAAGCGCGACGGCGACCGGTTTACCGCCCCGGGCATCGGCGACAATTCGCGCGGGCTGGTGTCGCTCTTATTGGTTGCCAGAGCGTTGGAAGGTCAAGGCATTGCCACCGAACGCGATATCCTATTGGTCGGGACTGTCGGTGAAGAAGGCACCGGCGACCTGCGTGGTATGCGCCATATTTTTGCTCAGGCAGGCCATGGCATCGGCAGCGTCATCGCGATTGATGGCGGAGAGATGGGGCGGCTGATCGATACGGCGGTGGGATCGAACCGCTACCGTGTTCGTTTTTCCGGACCGGGTGGCCACAGCTATAGTGCTTTCGGGACCGTCAATCCGCATCATGCCACGGCGCGGGCCATAGCCCGCTTCCTCGACCTCGCCGAACCCGTCGCAGCTTCCGGAACGAAAGCGACATATTCGGTTGCAATGCTCGAAGGTGGCCGCGGCATCAACGTCATACCAACCGACAGCGCATTCGAAATCGACCTGCGTTCATCCGATGCGAACCGCTTGGCGGCTCTGGATTCGATCCTGCGATCCGCAATCGATGCAGCCCTGACCGGCGAGAACGCTGGTAAGGATACCGATAAGGTTCTGGCGGTGGAGTTCAAGGATTTGGGAAAACGTCCAGCGGGCACAAATGCCGATGATGCAGCTCTGGTAGCTAATGCAGAAGCGGCCCTGTCTGCCCTGGGCGTCGAACCGTTCAGGAATGCTTCGTCAACCGATGCAAATCTGCCGATGTCGCTGGGTATTCCCAGCATCACAATCAGCCGCGGCGGAATCAGCGAACGCTCGCACTCGATTGAAGAATACTGGGTCGCAAAGGACCAGCATCTCGGACCGCAAGCCGCCCTCCTTATAAGCCTGCTTGAGGCCGGAGTGGCAAATGAAGGCAGGGCCCCAAGATAAGTGAGGGATGCATTGTGCTTTGCACCACCATCCTTTTCAGCTGGCTCACCTTGGAGGTATAAGCCTGATGACCAAACGGTCGATGACGACGATGTTACCCGAAATGCGAAATGTCCGGACTGGCCAATATCACCGTCACCTTGACCACTTCCTCTTGTCCCCGCTCGACGACTGCAAATATTTTCTGCTCGATGTCTTCGACTGTCAAACGTGCTTTAATCGTCAAACGCTCGAAATCTTTGGGCCGCCTGCATTTTCGTAGGCAATGCTTTTATTCCCACTCGATTGTTCCTGGCGGCTTGGAGGTGTAATCATAAACCACGCGGTTGATGCCCTTTACCTCGTTGATAATCCGCGTTGAAACGCGGCTCAAAAATGCGCTTTCGAACGGATAGATATCGGCCGTCATGCCGTCGGTCGAGGTAACCGCCCTTAATGCGCAAACATTGTCATAGGTGCGGCCATCGCCCATCACGCCGACAGTTCGCACGGGCAATAGCACCGCAAAGGCTTGCCAGATTTCGTCATACAATCCTGCACCCCGAATTTCTTCAAGATACACTGCGTCGGCTTTACGCAAGACATCACAGCGTTCTTTGGTGACTTCTCCGGGGATGCGGATGGCAAGGCCGGGGCCGGGGAAGGGGTGGCGGCCGACGAACTGGTCGTTCAGGCCAAGCTCCCGGCCTAAGGCGCGCACCTCGTCCTTGAATAGCTCGCGCAAGGGTTCGACCAACTGCATGTTCATCCGCGCGGGCAGGCCGCCGACATTATGGTGGCTCTTGATGGTAACCGATGGCCCGCCAGTGAAGGACACGCTCTCGATAACGTCGGGATAGAGGGTGCCTTGCGCCAAGAAATCCGCACCGCCGACTTTTTTCGCCTCTTCCTCGAACACATTGATGAACTCGCCGCCGATGAATTTGCGTTTGGCTTCCGGGTCGGTGACGCCCGCAAGACCCATCATGAAGCGTGCCTCCGCATCGACTACGACCAGCGGGATATTGTAATGGTCGCGGAACAAGGTCTCGACCTGTTCGCGCTCGTTCATGCGGAGCAGGCCGTGGTCGACAAAGACGCAGGTCAGTTGCTCCCCAATCGCTTCGTGGATTAGTATTGCCGCAACCGAGCTGTCCACGCCGCCAGACAGTCCGCAAATGACACGGCCCGAGCCGACCTGTTCGCGGATCTCGGCAATTTTGGTGGCGCGGAATTCTGCCATCGTCCAGTCGCCTGCCAGCCCGCAAATCTTGTGGACGAAGTTGGAAATGAGTTTTGCTCCATCGGGCGTGTGGACCACCTCGGGATGGAACATCGTGGTGTAATATTTGCGCGTTTCGTTGACGCAGATTGCGAACGGCGCGTTGGGCGAGGTACCAATGACTTCAAAGCCATCTGGTGCGACTGTCACGCGGTCCCCGTGGCTCATCCATACTGGGTAGCTGCCGCCGACCTCCCAGAAGCCATCGAACAGCGGGCTGGGTTTCAGGATTTCAACATCCGCGCGGCCAAATTCGGCAGCATGGCCGCCTTCGACCGTGCCACCCAATTGCGTGCATAGGGTTTGCTGGCCATAGCAAATGGCGAGGATGGGCAAGCCGCTGTCGAAAACGACATGCGGCGCGCGCGGGCTGCCTTCGGCGGTCACCGACGCTGGCCCGCCTGAAAGGATAACACCCTTGGGCTGCATCCGCGCAAAGGCTTCGGCGGCGGTGTTGAATGGAGCGATTTCGGAATACACCCCCGCCTCGCGCACGCGGCGAGCGATGAGCTGGGTCACTTGCGACCCGAAATCAATGATGAGGATGGAATCCGAGGGCTGAATCGACATGACCAGCCGATAAGGGCTACCGCCGTCGCTGTCCATATCGCGGCAGCGGCGGCGGCAAACTAATCTGTGGAATGCTTAACGGTCAAGAACCTCAACCGAACCGCGCCCGAGATATCCTTTCTCGCGCATTTCCTTGCGATAATCTTTGCGCGCATCGGCCAGCTCACGGCGAAATTCTGCCTTTGCTTCACGTTCGTCTTGGGCGGTGTCGGCGCGGCGAAGATCGGAACGTAGCTCGCTCTCCGCTTCCTCAATGTCGGATTTATAATCATACCAGTAATTGTTGTATTTGCCGGCAATTGGCGCGGTCAGGATGTGGTTGTGCGCCTCTGATCCGGGGTGCGCAGACAATGTCGTCGCTGTCGCGCCAATCATAAGCGCGCCTGATACCGACAGGAGGGCAATCGCGCCTTTGGGGAAATATGTCATTTCGTAACTCCTTTACCGTTGCGGTTGGGGAACACGGAAAAGACCCTTTTGGGCCTTTGCCTTGGCTGAACAAACTTCAATTTACGGTGGCGTGTGACGGGTACGGGTTGAATCGCTGCTTTTGATGCCAAGAGGTATCGTAAGCGCGATTAAAAGATGCTGACTGCGGCGAAGGTTGAATTGATTCGATTGCCCGGGCCACTTCAGAATATTTGGCATTGGCCATTCATATTTGACATGTTCTATGATGGCGTTGTGACTAAACCCGATATACGTCGCGCCGAAATTATCGAGCGCCTTACCGCACATGTTCTGGCTGAAGGGCTGTCCGCTTCGAGTTTACGTCCGCTTGCAAAAGCTGCCGGAACGAGCGATCGGATGCTACTATATTATTTTAAGGACAAGTCGGAAATCATTACGGCTGTGCTGCAGCAAATTTCTACGCGGTTGGTCTCGATGCTGGGCGAGCGCGCAGCGCCCAAGCCGCTGCCGTTCGATGATCTGCGTCGTAAGTTTGCAGAGATACTTCTGGTCGATGAGCTGTGGCCCTATATGCGCATCTGGCTGGAGGTGGCCTCGCGTGCCGCCATGGGGGATCCGTTTTACCGCGCGGTCGGAGAGCAGATTGGGCGCGGGTTTCTGGAATGGGGCAAAATGCAGCTCAAATCCGAAAGCGAAATACAGCGCGACATCGATGCCGCCAAATTGCTGGTCAGCATTGAAGGTATGCTATTCCTGAAAAGTATTGGCCTTGACGACGTGAACGCCCGGGCACTTTAACGTCAGCTTGCTGGGCGCTGCTTGCCCAGCAACAGTTCCTTGACATCACCCTTTGCCTGAAAGCTGACAATCAGCAGATAGGTGCAAAGAAAAGGCGCGCCACCGGCGAATATGCACAACCCGAAAAGCAGGCCAAGCGGCGAAAAATGATGCCGCCACATCAGCCATGCTGAGCCGAGGATGAGAAAGGCGTGGAAATCCACGTTGAATTGCCCCGGCCATCCCATTTTCGCGATGTCGCCATAGAATATCGGGATTAGGCCCCAGCCATGACTGGCAACAACGTTAACGGTATAGACGCCGACAGTCGCGATGATGGCAATTAACAAAAGACGGAATGAGTTCATTTATTTGCTTCCTTGTTCATAACGAACGCCAACACCAGTCCGACCCCTGCACCCCACAATATGACCGCGGCGCAGTTGGTGACTTGCGGCAATGCGCTGCCATAGACGGCCGGAAACCAGGCGATGACGACCCCGTCGATCAGCAACGCAGTCATTGTTGCGACAGCGACTCCGGTAAAAAGTTGATGCGGGAGTAGCTTCACAATCATTTTTGTCAGAATGACAAAGGGCACGGTTCCCGGAATCACCAGCGCATAGGTGATGAGACGTGCGGTGCCCTCCAATGCGCCCATCGGAGCAATGAACCTCAGGATGATTGCGGCCAGCGACCAGAGTGCAGCACCTGTAACGATCAGCAAAACTGTCTGGCTGATTGTAAGACCAATGCGATTAACAGATGCGTCCGGCATGTTGAAGTTCTTCCCTTAGCTGGGCTTCAATTACCAAAATGTAGCGACTGCTACAACATCTATTTTAGTCGGTCAGTTCAACCCACGTCGGGGCATGGTCGCTCGCCTTTTCGCGGCCGCGATGGTCCTTGTCGACGCCGCAGGAGACCAGACGGTCTGCTAGCGCCGGGCTCAGCAGCAAATGATCGATGCGAAATCCATGATCCCGCTGCCATGCGCCTGCCTGAAAATCCCAGAACGTCCAGACTCCACCTTGCGGGTAATGCGTGGCGAGCGCGTCGGTCCAGCCCTGGCCGAGCAGCGCACGATAGGCTGC
>JBGSVG010000349.1:0-3297 GCA_041753095.1 Sphingorhabdus sp.
AGTGTCGAGTCCTTGGACCAGCGCCGCCGGGGATTATTGTTTCAAGCAAAGACAGGGACCGCACATGACCCGCCGCCGTAAAATCTATGAAGGCAAGGCCAAGATACTTTATGAAGGCCCCGAACCTGGCACGCTGATTCAGTATTTTAAGGATGATGCGACCGCATTCAATGCCCAGAAAAAGGGTACGATTGCAGGAAAGGGCGTAATCAACAACCGCGTTTCGGAGCATGTGTTCACGCGGCTTAGCCATATCGGCATCCCGACCCACTTCATCCGCCGCCTCAACATGCGCGAGCAGCTGATCCGTCAGGTCGAGATTGTCCCAATCGAGGTTATCGTCCGCAACGTTGCTGCCGGCACCTTATCCAAGCGGCTTGGCATCGAGGAAGGCACACCCCTTCCGCATACATTGCTCGAATATTGCTACAAGGACGACAGTCTGGGCGACCCGCTGATTGCTGAAGAGCATATCGCGTGCTTTGGCTGGGCGACGCAGGAGGAAATGCAGGACATCTCCTCGATGGCAATCCGCATCAACGATTTCATGTGCGGTATGTTTGCCGCAATCGGCATCCGTCTTATCGATTTCAAACTGGAATTCGGTCGCCTGTTCGACGGTGATTTCTCGCGCATCATCCTTGCTGACGAGATCAGCCCCGATGGCTGTCGCCTGTGGGACATCGAAACCGGTGAGAAGCTCGACAAGGACCGCTTTCGCCGTGATCTTGGTGGCGAGGCTGAGGCTTATCAGGAAGTTGCACGCCGTTTGGGTCTGATGCCGGAGGAAACCGAAGGCGCAGTGCTCGATATGGTGAGCCACCGCTTGCGCAAGGGCAAATAGCGCTAGGTGACAAAAAGCAGGTTTATCGGCGGCTGGATTGCGGCGTTCCTAACGCTTGCGAGCCCTGCATTTGCCGCGCCTGACAAGGCTCCACCCGGTACCGAACGTACGGCGCCGTGGAATGCCGAAACGTCGGACCTCGAACCCGATAGCAGCATCATATACGGCAAACTACCGAATGGCTTGCGCTACGCCATCCGCCCCAATCAACGGCCACAAAATCAGGTTCTTGTCCGAATGGCACTCGATTTCGGGTCAGCTGCCGAAGCGGAGGACGAGCAGGGCCTCGCGCATTTCATCGAGCATATGGCATTCAATGGCACCACGAATGTCGCAGAAGGCGAGATGGTCAAAATGCTCGAACGGCTCGGGCTTTCGTTCGGCGCCGATACCAACGCTTCCACCGGCTACACCCAGACACAATATAAGCTCGACCTGCCCAAGGCCGACCCGACTCTCATCGAACGATCATTATTTCTGATGCGAGAGACGGCCAGCGAATTGCTCTTCAATCCCGACGCGGTGAACCGCGAACGCGGTGTCGTGATTGCCGAAATGCGGGAACGCGAGAATTTCGGTTTCCAGAGCGCAAGGGCGGCAAATAGCCTGTTCTATCCCGATACCTATTTTTCGACGCGCTATCCCTTCGGCAAGTTGAATGTGCTCGAAACCGCGCCAGCCGAGCGGATGAAGGCGTTATACCAAAAATGGTACCGCCCCGACCGGACCAAAATCATTGTTGTGGGGCCGGTGGATATTGCCGCTATCGAGCGCGAGATTGTAGCCAAGTTTTCGAGCTGGAAGGCTGATAATAGGCCGCTTGGCGACATCGAAACTTGCACCGTCGATATCAATCGCAAAATTTCGGCAGGCAGCTTTACCCATCCTGAAATCGGCGAAGCGATAGGCGTGCAACAAATCATTTCCGACAAGGTGCGCCCAGATTCGGTGGATCGGGCGTTGATCGAGTTGAAGATGCAGATCGCAGGGTCGATAATTTCGCAGCGGATGAGTAGGCGCTCGCGTGATGAAGACGTACCGTTTCTGGGCGGCGGCCTGACTTTTGATATCGGATTTTGCGACCAATATGCACGTATTGGCTTTACCGTGTCGGGTAAGGACGGCAGCTGGCGAGAACTTTTGCCCTTTACCGAGCAAATTGTTCGCCAGGCTGTCCAGCATGGATTTACCGCCGCAGAAATCGCTGAGCAAATGAGGCGCCTTGATTCAGCCTATGAAAATAATGCGAAGGGCGAAGCTACCAAGACAAGTGGTGCCATAGCCAATGAACTCGTCGGCCTGGACGAGGATGTCCTGAATTCCGCCGGTTACAGGCAGCTTCTGTGGCTGCAACTGCGACCGTTCATGACCAAGGCATCTATCGACGCCGAATTTGCCAAATGGTTTGGTCAGCTTGACGCGCCGCTTATGTTTTTGACCACAAAGGAAGGTGACGGGTTTGAGACGAAGCAGCTTGTCGAAGCCTACAATGCGAGCAGGTCGCTAGCAGTGGCGGCGGCTTTGGCGCGCGATGAAAAGGCGTTCGCCTATACCTATTTTGGTCCGCCAGGAACTGTGGTCGAAGACAAGCATATCGCTGATCTGGGTATTCGCACCATCCGATTTGCCAATGGCGTGTTGCTCAATCTCAAAAAGACCGATTTCGAGAATAACCGCATCCGCTATGCCCTGCGCATTGACGGCGGCGAGCTGCATTTCGGCAGAACAAAAGCTCCTCTGGCTCGCCTGATGGCGGGTGCCTATGTGTCGGGCGGACTCGAGGCGCATGACATTGAGGATTTGCGGTCATTGCTTGCAGGAACCACCGCGTCGCCCTCCTTTGCCGTGGCCGATGACTATTTCGGCAGCTACGGCGCAGTTGCACCCGCCGATCTGGAACGGCAATTGCAGGTCATGGCAGCTTATACAAAATACCCGGCCTATAGCCAGAATGCGCTTCGCCTGTACCGGCGGCCATTGCCCGAAGCCTATGCGCGGCTCAACGCTACGCCGGCCTCGGCGCTGAACATAGCGTCGGCAAAAATCATGACGGGCGACGACCCGCGTTTTGCTCTTGCGCCACTCGAAACGATGCAATCGCTGAATTTCGCAATGCTGAAGGAGGCTTTGGGCGATGCAATGGTAACCAACAGGCTCGAAATCGCATTCGTTGGTGATGTTGACGAAAAGGCTGCCATCAAGGCTGTCGCGCAAACGTTCGGGGCACTACCGGAGCGCAAAACTGCCGGCAATGCCTACACCGAAGAGCGAAAAACCAGTTGGGCCGAAGTCAGTGGAAATTTTGACATCCCCCATCGTGGCGAACGCAACCAGCTAAGCTGGCGACGGGTATGGCCGACCACCGACGATAGCGACCAGAAAGTGGCGCAATCGATGGACTTGCTGGCGCGGATGGTGACGCTTCGCCTGACCGATGAACTCCGCGAGAAGCT
>JBGSVG010000350.1:0-2472 GCA_041753095.1 Sphingorhabdus sp.
GAACATCGCCACCCAATGCGTTGACGATTTTTCGGCCCATCGCGCGCTTACGAAGGTCGTTCGCCTGAACAACGGCTTCCACAATGCGAACCGGCGTGTCGTTATCCTGCGCTGTCTTGAGGAGCGCCAGCGTGTCTTTCGGAAAGCAACTGCCGCCATAACCCGGTCCTGCATGCAGGAATTTCGAACCGATCCGATTATCAAGCCCGATGCCGCGCGAAACGTCCTGCACATTGGCACCCAGTTTTTCGCACAAATCGGCCATCTCGTTAATGAAGGTAATTTTCGTCGCGAGAAATGCATTGGCTGCATATTTGATAAGCTCGGAAGACCGGCGGCTGGTGAACAATATCGGCGACTCATTCAGGAACAGCGGACGATAAACAGCGCGCATAACGTCGCGTGCCCAATCAACATCGCTTCCAACCACAATGCGGTCAGGACGTTTGAAGTCGCCTATCGCCGCACCTTCGCGCAAAAATTCAGGATTGGACACGACGGCAAAATCGAGGTCTGGGTTGGTTTCACGAATTATACGCTCCACCTCGTCACCAGTCCCGACAGGCACAGTGGATTTGGTAACAACAACGGTTTTTGGATCAATCGCACCCGCCAGCTCTTCTGCTGCGGCGTATACGTAGCTTAAGTCGGCGTGGCCGTCGCCCCGACGCGATGGCGTACCCACGGCGATAAATACCGCGTCACACCCTTTCACTGATGCGGCTAGATCGGTTGAAAAGGACAGTCGACCTGCATCGACATTGGTCTTGACCAATGCATCGAGACCAGGCTCGTAAATTGGCATGATATTGGAATTCAGCCGGTCAATCTTGCTGGCATCCTTGTCGACGCAAACGACATCATGGCCAAAGTCGGCAAAACATGCGCCGGAGACGAGGCCGACATAGCCCGAACCGATCATTGCGATTTTCATGTGTTGAGCTTTCTTAAAGGCAATTCACTACTGCCCATCGCTTAGAGCCTTGCCCGCGGTCTCACAAGTTTTCTGGCATGCAAAATATTTGGAGCCCGGCAATTTATAATAGGGACACTGTAAAATCCTGCCCCGATATTCGATCAGCCAACTAGCCGCAAAGAAGGCCGGATGGCGGGCGTTGGCTGGTCATGCCAGATGCCGCGAACATCATACACGATCTTGCTGGCCCGTTCGGCAACCGGAATAGCTTTGAAGGCATCATGGTCGACCAACGTGATCAGGATTTCACATTCTAGCAACGCGGTATCGACGTCGATCAGCTTCGCGCCGGTGCCGTCGAATTCCTTCGGTAGCGTTGCCGCATATGGTTCGATGACTTGAATTCTCTGGCCAAAACGATTGGCGAGCTCGGCTGCAATTTTCATTGCGGGGCTCTCGCGAAAATCATCGATATTGGCTTTGAACGCTAGCCCCATACAGCCGATTTTTAGTTTTGGATTTTCAGTGATAATAGCGGTGGCGCGTGCGATGACATGGTCCACCTTGCCATCGTTTACGTTGCGCGCGGTGCGGATGAGGGGACTCTGGTCCGGTGCGCCGTGGACGATAAACCATGGATCTACGGCGATGCAATGGCCCCCGACGCCGGGACCCGGCTGCAATATGTTCACACGCGGATGGCGGTTGGCGAGCCGGATGACTTCCCAGACGTCGAGATCCATATGGTCGGCAACGATCGACAGTTCGTTGGCAAAGGCGATGTTGACGTCGCGAAAGGCATTTTCGACCAATTTGGTCATTTCAGCGGAGCGCGCATCGGTAGTGATGCACTCGCCGCGCACAAAGCGCTTGTAAAAGGTCAGCGCCTTGCGAGCGCAACGCGGTGTAATTCCGCCGATTGAACGGTCGTTGTTAGTCAACTCTTCAAGGATATGACCCGGCAAAACGCGTTCGGGGCAATAGGCAATTGAAATGTCAGGCGTGTCGCTGGTGGCACCTGGTATTCTCAAATCAGGCCGCAATTTTGCGATGAGGTCGCGAACCTGATCGGTTGTACCGACGGGCGAGGTCGATTCCAGAATGATCGTATCGCCTGATTTCAGAACTGCAGCGATATTGGTGGCAGCGTCAAGGACATAGCTAACATCTGGTGCATGGTCCTTGTCGAATGGTGTCGGCACAGCAATAACGAACACATCGGACGGCTCGACCATAGTCGATGCGCGAAGCATTTTGCGCGCGACCACGCCTTGTACCAAACCGTCCAGATCGACTTCTTCGATATGGATTTCGCCACGGTTGATGGTCTCGACAACAGCTCCATTCACATCTACGCCGAGGACTTTGCAACCGGACCTGGCAATTACAGCAGCTGTCGGCAGGCCGATATAGCCAAGGCCAAGCACGCAAACGTCAGGTTTTTTGTCGACTAGCATTCCAAATGATCTCCGCAATGCGTTGGCTCGCCTTGCCATCCCCGAAAGGATTGTGCGCGCGGGCCATCGCTGAATAGGCGGCATCATCGTCTAAAAGCG
>JBGSVG010000351.1:0-2497 GCA_041753095.1 Sphingorhabdus sp.
TTACGTCAGACCACAATTTCGCGGTCTGCGGTTTGCCGAACGGATTGGCTGCCAGAGCCTTGTAAACGTCGGCGGTGCTCAGCGCGAACTTCTGGCCCTTGTTTGACTGTGCCAGCGCCAGGCCATCAATTCCGACCTGAACCTCAATAATGTCCTTGACGCCGTTCTTCTGGCAATTTTCGAATTCGCTTTTCTTCATGCGGCGCGATGCATTGGTAATGTCGGGGGTTTCCGCGCCGACGCCCTTGCAGAACTGCTCCATGCCACCACCGGTTCCAGTCGATTCCAGAACGGGTGACTTGCGTGAAGCGTCTGCTTTGGCAAAGGCTTCCGATGCGGCTTTAGCGAATGGGAACACGGTTGAAGAACCCACGATGCGGATTTCCTGACGCGAACCGCCTGCTGCGCCGCCGGTGCTGGCTTGGTCATTACATGCCGAAAGCGCGAGCGCGCTGATGGCGACGAGCGAAATTTTCTTGATCATTTTGGCTTTTCCCCACTTTGGAATCGTCGCGGCCCGCGCCGCGCTCATGGGGCCATTAGACTTGGCAGATGGCTGATAAATGACTCTTGCATGACAGTTATGTGACCACTTCGGCGGGTGCCACGGGGAGCAGGACCGAAACCGTCGTGCCCTTGCCGACAACGCTGCGGATTTCCAGATGACCCCGATGCCGGTCAACAATATGCTTAACCAGACTTAGGCCCAAGCCAGTCCCGCCGACCGACCGGCTGCGCCCGGAATCCACGCGGTAGAAACGCTCGGTCAATCGCGGCAAATGTTCAGGCGCAATGCCGTCGCCCTGATCTGCAACGGAAAAATTCAGCATAGCGCCAGAACGTGATTGCAACAGCGATACGGCGACCGGCGTTCCTGCACGACCGTATTTCATCGCGTTGTTCACGATGTTGTTTGCAAGCTGCCGCAGCTGCCCCGCATCGCCGATGACCGATGGCAAATCAGCGGTAATGTCGAGCGAAATGTCGCTGCCGCGTTCTTTCTGGCTGTGGCGCAACTGGTCCACTGTATCGACCACGATATGCGCAAAATCCACCGGCGTTTGGGGGGGATCGTATTTTTCGGCCTCGATCCGGCTGAGTGACATGAGGTCACGCACCAGCGCCTGCATCCGGTCTGTTTCCTTAGCCATGATGCCAAGAAACCGGCCGCGTGTTTCGGGATCATCGCCCGCTGCGGGATCGTCGAGCGTTTCGATAAAGCCTTTTACGGCGGCAAGCGGCGTGAGCAATTCGTGACTCGCGTTGGCGACAAAATCGACCCGCATTTTCTCCGCCGCTTGCGCGCCGCTGCGGTCGGCAAGGTGTACCATTTTTTGCCCTGGCCCGATCGACTGGATTCGCATGTCCCACATCTGGTTCTTCTGCCCGATTCCAGTCAGGCGGATAGGGTGGCCGGTATGCTGTGCATCTGGGTCCGAAAGGCGTTCGATTGCGCCGGCATGACGGAACGCCATTCGTACATTTTGTCCTATGATGTTACTTCCCAAAAGCAACCGGGCGACCTGATTGGCCGCAGCGACCCGTGCATTGTCCACTATCAATATGGCATCGGTCGACGCGTCGATGAACGACTGCAGCTGAGGGTGGGAGGTTATAGAGGATGGGTCGATATTGTCGGATCGGAATCGCTGCTCTGCAGGAACGCCATCCGGATCGTGCGGGTCAGCAGCGATGAACAAAGCTACCAGCATGGACACTAGCACCACCATTACGCGCTCGGCTGACCCTGTCATCTGCCCTGCAATCAATGCGCCACCCAGTGCCAATGCCAGTGCGATCAGGATTCGTGGCGACAACCAGCTGTTCACTTTTTACATCCGCACTGCATATTGATCCCGCCAGAAACCCTTCATTAGCCTTTGCCGCCCATGTTGTCCCACATATAGACGCTGCCCTGATGTGCAAGCATGGCGGGTGGAAAAGCAGGTACGATGTGGTAGGCGAAAATATGGACGAAAGCAGCGACATACCAGAAAAAGGGCTGAACAGTGGGGCAACGCGCCGACGTGCCTTGATGCTCGGGGCTGTAACCGCGTCTGCTATCGTATCGGTCCGGCCTGCTTTGGCGCAGTCTGCCGCGTCGGTCATGAATTGCGAAATTCCCGTTCCCGGCCCACATGGCACGGGTATGAATATCGACAGTTACGGGAAGCTTGTACCGCGCGACACGCCCGGATCATTTGCAGCAACCGGACAGAAATTCACTGGCGAGCAGGTCAAGGCCGCCATGCGTGGCAGCAGTCTGCCAGGCACAAGCTACGACCAAAGCCAGGCCTATGTGAACTATATCCGCCGCTTGCAAAGCGGTCAGAGCGGGTTCACCTGTTACGCATCCCTGCAGATGTCGCGCTAAGCGAAACTTGATATTAAGCGCCGCTGGTTTAGGCCATGCGAATGACGGGTTCGCCATCACCAACATTTAAAGCCGGGCAAGCGGACGGGCTTTTGGTTGAGCCGCTGGATCAGATGACGCTTA
>JBGSVG010000352.1:0-1868 GCA_041753095.1 Sphingorhabdus sp.
CGAGTCTGCGCGGTCGCTTGGCTATGACAAGGATGTCGGTTCAATCGAAGTTGGCAAGCTAGCCGATCTGGTCGTGCTTGATGCTGACCCAAGCACAGACATCCGCAATTCGGACAAGGTTTCCAAAGTGATGATTGGCGGACGTCTCTATGACGCAGCGACGCTCAATGAAGAGGTCACCGGCACGAGAAAGCGCCTGCCTTATTATTGGGAGTAAGCGGGCTCTATTCGCGTGGTTTCCGTAATTTGCGGACCCGCGCGAACAGGCCGGGGCTTGAAAAGGGTTCGAACATCTCGTCCGGATTTTCCGGGTCGAGTACCGCATTGTCGGCAATCGCTTTTTCGGCCTCATCCAGCACAGGTAGTTCAAGCCGTTCGAGCCAAGGTCCGTCCGCTTTGGCGTTCTTGATGATGTCACGCATCGATGCGCCGCTATCCAGAAGCTGGCTCACCTTTTCTGGCGATAGACCGATATGCTCGGCCAGCAACGAAGCCCGCAAGGCCTTGATATTGGTGCACGCGCTTTCGTTACCCGGACGGTCGCAGTCGATGAAGATGTCGCATTCGCTGTCCAGCCCAAGCGACCGGTTGTTCATATTGGCCGAGCCGATGCGTAATATCTTGTCATCGACGATTATCAGCTTGGCGTGAACGTAGATGGACTCGCCACCCCTTGTTTTAGGGAAATACAGGCTGAAGCGGCCCTGTTTGTCGTGCTCGCCAATTGCACGCACGAGCTGTGCACGCGCGCCGTCCATTGCCTTTTGTTCGAGCCAGCCATCGGCACTTTCCGGGCCGACGATGACGATTTCGGGCGGGTTCGGTTCATCCATTCGTTTGGCGATGGCATCGGCGATCTTGGGTGAAGCGAAATACTGGTTCTCGGCGTAAATGAACTTCTTCGCCTTTGCGATTTGCTCGAGAAACAGGTGCTGGATTTCGCGAATCTCCCACACGCCCTCATATTCGGCGCGCGTGCGGGCAATACCCATTTCGACAAACTGATATTCGGCCTCGAGAAACTCGGGCCAAGGCGAGACGGCATCTGTGGGGCAAGGCTCAAGCGGGTCGCCGCCAGCCAGTTCCCAGCGTGCCCGACTGAGCGTGGCGAGCGCCACGGCAGCGTCACCCTCGACCAGCATCGTGCAGTCGTGCCACGGGCTGTATAACTTGCCATTGGGCCGCTTGCGCCGGACGTCGCCGTCAAGATGATCGCGCGTGTCCCAGCGGTCGGCGGTCATGTCGATGCCGCCGCACGCCGCCATTTTGTCATCGATCACCACGATTTTCTGGTGATGACTGCACCCGACCGGATGCGCACCGTCGAGCTTGAACTGGATTTGCTTGTGCATCGCCCATTTGGCGACGTCGACAATGGTCTGCCCGCGCCCAAGCATTTTCAGCGCACCGATATTCCATTTGAGCAGCTTGATTTCGAGGCCCGGTGTGCGGTCGGCAAGCCAAAGGATGAAATCACCAAGCCGTTTGGGCGGGTCGCCCTTTTTACGGCGGCTTCGCGTCAGATCGATCCGCGTGTCAAAATCCCAACCGATCAGCATGATGCGGTGCTTGGCGTTCATCATCGCCGCCTGGATGATCTCGAAATAATCGGCGGCGTCGATAACCGGATGCGCGCGCGTGGCTTTGGCATGGCACCAGATGCTGTCGCTTTCGGATTTTTCGGGGTCCATGCAATCTCCTCTCGCCCGTCTATATCAGCGGTAACGCATTTCGCTGACAAAAAGGCGACTCCCCATTTGGAAAAAATGCGATATAGAACAAATCATGAACAATGAGGTGATTCTATCTGACATTGCGTCGCCCTTGCTTGCGCGCGGCAATTGGCGGGAATATCGACCGGACAAGCA
>JBGSVG010000353.1:0-2312 GCA_041753095.1 Sphingorhabdus sp.
GAAATCGGGATAAGTGCCCAGCTATATTTATACGCATTTGACTGCACTTTATAGAAAAGCAGCTGCGGGTTTTCAGCAGCGTGCTTTACCGCCTCGTTTAGCTGATCCGATCCCGGAAACTTCAGGTCGGTAAACGTCCACTCTCCATCATCCTCGGCAGATTTGCCAAAAGTCGACAGCGCTCCGCTCATCATACGCGCATCGACCCTTTCTTCCTCGAGCCGTTTTTCAATTGCAGATGTTTGACCACCAGACTCGCGTGTTGCCTTAAGTTCGGCTTCAAGGCGGGCAATGTTCGTGTCGCTTTTCGCCTGCGCCTGTTCGACCTTGCGCTGTGCCAAGGCAGCAAGCTTCACCTCTTTACCGCGGCTTTCCTCAAGTCTAGCAAGATTTTTCCTGTGTCGAGCAATCTCTCGGTCGATCCATTCATAACTGCTCGCCTTTTCCGCGATGGCATCCTTCTTGTCCGCCTCGAGCTCTGCGATATCTTTCAGGATATCCGTGCGGTCTGCCTGATATTGCTTCTCCGCTTGCTCAGCTCCGACGACGGTATTTACGGTGGCAGTTTCGGGCACCAAAAAATTAAAGGTCGCGAAAGTCAGAAACACGGTGAACAGAAACAGCGCCAGCGGCGATACGAACTTCGCGCGCTCGCCATGGACATAGCGCCGCGTCAGATCGCCAGGGTTCAAGTACAGCATTGGCAATGTGCGCCAGATCTTGCCGTCGAAATGCAAAACGCTGTGCATGAAATCATGCCCGAATGCGTGAAGGGTCCGGTGAACATGCCCCTTTTGACCGCAAACATGGCAATGTGGGCCAATCAATGTAGTGTCGCAGTTGAGGCAATTCCCATCGACGCCGCGATGCGCTTCGCCAGCTTCGGGCTCGACGGCACGCGCAAGCGCCGCGCCAGCCAAAATATCTGCAGCCCCTGCCAGTTCCCCGCTCATGATGCGTGTCTAACAGCGCTGCAATCGAATGCCAAAAAGAAAAGGCCCGGACGAACCGGGCCTTCTTCATTCACGCAGAAGCGTCAATTCTTACCTGTCGTAATCCCGTTGCATACCCGCACCGCGCGCTGGTGCTGCCGCCGTCAGGCGAAGCGCTTCTGCCGACAGGCTGATCGAACCGACTTCGTCGGCCTCTTCATCCTCATCAACCTGAACCTTCTGCAGCGACTGGATTAAGCCTTCCTGCAGATGATCGGGGCGTACAGTTTCTTCGGCAATTTCGCGCAAGGCAACAACCGGGTTTTTATCGCGATCACGATCAACTGTTAGCTCCGCGCCACCCGAAATCTCGCGCGCGCGCTCTGCGGCAAGCAATACGAGGTCGAAACGGTTGGTGATCTTGTCAATGCAATCTTCAACGGTAACGCGTGCCATGGTGGCTCCTGATTCTTCTAATTTTCCGGAAAGTTGAGCGCAACTAGGGTTACTGCGGCTAAATGTCAACGAAAAGGGCGGGCGGGTTGCCGTTTGCGATCACACGCACTAGGTCCGGTCCATGGCGGCCAAATCACGCAAGCCCATCTTTCCGGGACAGCATTTTCATGTGGCAGAGCATGATCTGCATATCGTCCATGCGCCCGAAGACCGTCTCGCTGCGGTCATTGCTTTGGTTGGCGCAGCCAAACAATCAATCCGCATGTTCTTTTACATGTTTGCCAACGATGGGACAGGAACGGAAGTACTCGACGCGCTGGTTGCTGCAGCAATGCGCGGCGTTCGCGTACATCTCATCATCGACAGCTTCGGGTCTAGCGACATCAGCAACCATTTTTTCGATCCGTTGATTGCTGCTGGCGGGCATTATCATTCTTTCGGTACGCGCAAAGGATTTGGCTATTTCATCCGCAATCACCAGAAAATGCTTATAGCCGACGAAGCGAGCGTCTTGGTAGGCGGCTTTAACATCACCGACCAATATTTCGGCCGCAAGGGCGAGGATAGCTGGGAGGATTTGGGCTTGATCATTTCCGGACCGGAAGTCGCGCGCCTTGCCGATTATTTCGATGATCTCGATCGGATCTCGGAGGGCGGCAAAGTCCGTTATCGCGGCGTTCGCGACGTGATCAAAGGCTGGCGTTCCGGTATCGGCCAAATCCAGTGGCTGTTGGGCGGCCCGACCAATCGTATTTCGCCGTGGGCGCTGACCTTCAAGCGATCGCTGGACGTGGCCAAAAGGTTCGATATCGTTTCGGCTTATTTCTCGCCGTCGCAGACGATATTGCGGCGGATTGCACGGGTTGCCAAACGCAACAAAGGCTCGCGGCTCGTCATGGCAGGCAAAACCGATAATGGGGCGAC
>JBGSVG010000354.1:0-4903 GCA_041753095.1 Sphingorhabdus sp.
GCCGCCGTTCAGGTAAGCTGGCTCTCGTGGAACACTGTTTCCTAAATCGCGTTATCCAGCGCAGTTTCGAGGAGAACACGCAATGACAAAGTCAGGGAAGTTTAGCAGCACGTTCGATAAGGCAAAAACCAAGCTGAAGGACGTGACAGCCAAAATCATGGCAAGTGCAGACGACGCTGCCAATGCTGCATCGGGGCAGGCACGCTCTGCTGCAGACGAGGCAAGCAAAGCCGCGCACAAAGTGGGTCAGGCGATCAAGGATAACCCTGGTAAAACTGCGGCAGTTGCTGGCGCGGTATTGGCCGCGACTGCTGCAGCAGTGGCTGGCAAGAAGGTTTATGATAGCAAAACCGCAAAGCCAAAAAAGCCGGCTGCCAAAAAGGCAACGGCAGCAAAAGCTGCACCCAAGCCCGCAGCCAAATCTACGACGAAGCCCGCTGCAAAAGCTACGCCCGCGAAGACCGCCGCAGCAAAACCAGCAGCCGCAAAAAAGCCTGCGGCGCGCAAACCCGCCGCCAAACCTGCAACGTAGCAATCACACGAATTAATGGCCCAGCGCGTCAGCTGGGCCATAGATCCATTACCAGCCCTTTTTCGCGCCCTTATTCTGCGCCTTCAGCCATTTCATCAACGGCGCGAAATATTCCAGCATTGGCTTGCCCGACATTGAACGGGTTCCCGTAAAGGCTTGCAGAGCATCGGGCCAAGGCTTCGACGCACCCATTTCCAGCATCGCATTCAGTTTTGTCCCCACATCCCTGTTGCCATAAAAGGAACAGCGATGGAGCGGACCTTTCCAGCCTGCGGTATCGCATGCAGCTTTGTAGAGCTGGAATTGAAGGATACGGGCAAGGAAATAGCGGGTATAAGGCGTATTACCCGGAATATGATATTTGGCACCTGCATCAAAACGATCAGCAGCACGTTCCACCGGCGGCACTATCCCTTGATATTGGAGGCGCAGATCGGTCCAGCCCTTGTTATAATCGGCAGGAGCGATTGAACCATTGAACACACCCCAGCGCCATTTATCAATAAGCAACCCGAAGGGCAAAAAGGCGACCTTGTCCATCGCCTGCCTCAGCAACAGGCCATTATCCTTATCAGATCCGGGAACCTTGGACGGGTCGAGCAGCCCAATCTGCACCAGATAATCCGGAGTGATGGAGAGGGCGATTGCATCGCCAATCGCTTCATGAAAGCCATCATTCGCTCCGTTCAGATACAAATATGGCTGTTTATTGTAGGCTCGCTGATAATAATTGTGCCCGAGTTCATGGTGGATGGTAACGAAATCGTCGGTATTCACCTTGATGCACATCTTTATGCGCAAATCTTCGACATTGTCGATATCCCAAGCCGATGCGTGGCAAACGACTTCACGATCCGCGGGTTTGATGAATTGCGAGCGCTCCCAGAAGGTGCCAGGCAGCGGTGCAAAGCCTAATGACGAGAAAAAGCCCTCGCCTACTTTGACCATTTCCTTTTCGGCCTTGCCCCGGCTTTCGCTGAAATCTGTCGGTTGCGTCTGCTTGTAATTCTTGGCAACCAACAATTCGCCAATATCATAGCCGATGTCGCCCGCGCCGGGGGGTGCAACGAGGTCATAGATATTCCCCCATTCCTGTGCCCACATATTGCCCAGCAAATCTGCACGAATGGGACCAGACTTTGACTGCACGGCATCGCCATATTTCTTGTTGAGTTGCGTGCGGACATAAGTGTGGAGTTCGTCATATAACGGCTTTACCTCAAGCCATAATTGGTCGGTCAGCTTGGCAAAATCGTCGGCAGGCATGTCGTAACCTGACCGCCACATCGCACCAACGTCGGTATAGCCCAATTCTTTTGCGCCCTGATTTGCGACATCGACCATCCGGGCATAATCCTTACCCATTGGCGCGCCGACATTGTCATGCCAGCTGACCCACATTTCCTTGAGTTCTTCGGGATTGCGGTTCGAGCCCATCTCGGCCTCGATATCCGAGCCGTTGATTTCCTTGCCCTTCAGTGTCCCCTTGCCTTTGCCGTAAGCCGACTGAAGCTTGGTCGAAATGGTCGCGAGCTCGGCTGCAGCGCCTCGAGTAGTAGGCGCAGGCAAAACGATCCCGCCGCGCAAGATATCGAGCTTGCGCTTGGTATCGTAAGACAGGCCGGGAAGTGCCTGAAATTTCGCTGCCTCCAGCGCATATTTTACCGACTTCTCGGTACCGATTTCGCCGTAGCGCGCTGCAAGAGCGTCGGTATCGTCGGTGATGTGCGTGGAATTGACCCACGCAACGCGCGCGCCCTCAACCGAAAAGTCGAATAGATCCTTTTCTGCCGCCGCTACAAAGGCGTCGGCGTCGGCGACGGTAGGCGCGGCTGCCGTTGTTGTCGCATCCTGAGCGGCAGCAACCGACGGAATTGATATGGTCGCAATCGCCAACGCGGCAATGGATACAAGATTCTTCATTATAGGCTCCCGGCAAATATTATGACGGGATGTTGAAACTTTAGTACCCGAACGTCAAGCTGCGCGGCGTGTCATTCGTCGAACTGTCAACGCCACTAGCAGACCAAAAAAGCTGGTGAGGAAAGCTGTGGACTTTATTGGCTGCGCCGTCGCGGCAATTCCGGCGAGCACGTCATTGCCCTTGAAGTTGATCGCCTGAATAAACTGGCAGACCGTTTCGGAATAGTCTGCAACCGCGACAATGACCGCAGCAACAACAATCACCCAACCCAAGCGGCGCAGCGCAGGGCGCCCGGAACTGGCGAACAATCGTCCACCGCAATAGGCGCCAAATGAATAGACCCCGATATAAAGGAGGTCGATTGCCATCCCGATACGGGCAAGACTCATGACGCCGGCCGCCTGCCATGCAGCCTGAATGGCATCCACGCGCGCCGCGGTGCCAGCGGATTGATGATCGCGGATCCCCCAAGGCGACACGTCGTTTGTGAACCACGGGTTCATCGCAATCATTATTGCAAGTATCAGCAAACCGCCCAGCCAATAACGCCAGAAGTTGCGTTCCAATTTACTCTCCTGCATTTTGCTCCCCTCTAAAAAAATAGTCTGCCAACGATCCCGCGCGCGCATCCTTTTCGGTTAACTCGTAACGCGTGTAATCCTGTTCATCCCCCCGATCAGTGCGAACATATTCACGGGTCAGGCGGCCACCGATTCTCTCTACGGCCGTGCGAGACCGGAAATTGGTTGCGCCGATCTGAAAAACTACAGTTCGGACCTGGGGGAAAATATGACGCAACATAAGCGCCTTTACTTCACGGTTGATGCCAGTTCGCCAATAGGCCGTCGCGAAAAATGTCCAGCCAATCTCTATCTCGTCGTCCTCCGCCGAATAATTGCCAAAACGGGTCCCGCCAATGATCTTGCCATCGGCTTTATCGACAACAGTAAAAGCACCGCCCGACGCCATGGCATCGGCAAAAAAATCTTCAAATATTTCGCGTTTATAGCGATCGCGATACGGGTGCATTGCCCAAATTTCAGGGTCAGCAGCTACGGCATATAGAGCTTCAAAATCCTGGTCCGTTAACGGGCGCAGAATGACCCTTTCACCTTGTAGTGTGGGTTGCAGATCAGAGGCATGCAAACTCACCACGCATCCCCCGTCAACGCGCTAACCATAGCCTGACCCAGATCGGCTTTGGTCACTGCACTCATATGATTGCCGGGTACCGTGAATAATCTGCCGCGCCGCAATGCCGCTGCCAGATCCGACGCCGAACCATTGTCATTATCGTCCACACCGCAAATCACCGCGACCGGCAAATCCCATGCCGAAATCTCCCCCTCGCTGGTATCTACGAACGTGTCGAGGATGTGCCGCAAGGCAACCGGGTCGCCGCCGGTAGTTTTCAGAAATGCCTCCGCCATCCAAGCCGGAGAGCCCTTCTCATGGCGTCCCAAATTATCCAGAACATGTTTGAAATGGCCGCCACGATTGCCGGTTTTCGTGAGGCCCTCAAGCCCCATGCCGGAAATGATCGCCCTGCCCGGCCTTGCACCGCGCACGAGCATTCGCGACACTGTCCTCCCGCCCAGCGAATAGCCGCCAAGGTCATAATCGCCAATGCCCAGATGAACGAGCAGCGCGAACTGGTCGTCAGCCAAGACATCCTTTGGATAACAGGCGGCATCATGCGGCTTTCCGCTTCGGCCATGTGCACGCAGGTCGGGTATGATAACGCGATACCCCGCCTGGGCGAGCAAGCCAGCATGCCCAAATTTAATCCAGTTGGTATCGGCTTCGGAAAAATAGCCGTGTATCAGCAGCAGAGGACGCCCTTCGCCCACTTCACGCCAGGCGATATCAACGCCGTCTGGTGCAGCGAAGCTGCCGGATTTAATCATGTTATTCATTGTCCAAAATCCAAGGAAACATTGGGAAGCCTAGGGCACCTTCCTGCCGCCAACCAAAGCCAAAAATCAACTTATAAACTGGCTTAGCGGCTACAGCTTTCCGGCAATATCGTTAAATTGTCCTAGGTCATCATAGCCATAAAGACGCGGCCCTTAGCGATGCGACCCTATATCTATGCCAGCTCTTTCAACGATGTTGCATGTAATAAGCATAGCTATTATGTTGATGACATGAGCGATGATTTGGGCTTTGTTTTAGGCGACGCTGCGCGGCTGCTACGTCGGTCATTTGACGAGCGTGCACGTGCGATGGGCGTTACGCGTCCGCAGTGGCGGGTACTGGCGTTGCTCAAGCGATTTGATGGCAGCACGCAAGTGACGATTGCCGATATGCTTGAGGTCGAACCCATCACTTTGGGACGCATGATTGATCGGCTGCAGGATGCCGAACTGGTCGAACGCCGCGCCGACCCAAAAGATCGGCGGGCTTGGCGGTTGCATTTGACGGCCAAAGGCCTCGCCAAAATAAAG
>JBGSVG010000355.1:0-2931 GCA_041753095.1 Sphingorhabdus sp.
CCCGTCTGGAGCTTGGAATGCTATGACCGAAGTCAAAACAAGAGCGCGCCCCGCCGCCGTCAACCTGACCCCGGCATCCGAGGCACGCATCGCCGAACTGATGGCCAAGGCCCCTGCCGATGCCATCGGCGTCAAACTCTCGACCCCGCGTCGCGGCTGTTCGGGCCTAGCCTATTCGGTCGATTATGTGAGTGAAGCCGTGCCTTTCGACGAGAAAATCGAGACTCCCGGCGGTGTGCTCTACATCGACGGCGGATCGGTGCTCTATCTGGTCGGCTCGGTCATGGACTGGGTCGAGGACGAATTTGCTGCAGGCTTCGTTTTCAACAACCCCAACGCCACCGGTAGTTGCGGATGCGGCGAAAGCTTTACGGTCTAAAAATCGAGCTGCAGCCTGAACGCAACGCCCAAGTCGTCGGGCGCGCTTTCAAAATGCCCCGGTTCTTGACGCCAGAATATATTCGATGAAAAATATCCGTCGTCCAAAGGCATCACCCACGCAAGCTCGCTCGAAATCTCGCGACCGGTTGGCGCAAGGCTGAACCGGCGAACGCCGAATGTCGGTGTCAACGTCGCGTAATCATAGGCAATCGGTAAGTTCAGCGACAATCCGCCGCTCGTAACCCGCAGCGGTTGGGCAATTCGAAACGCCAACCGGTCACCACGCATCAAGGCGCTGCTACGACTTAGATCGAACGAAAATGCGTTACTCTTGAGTAGACTTTGCCCCGCAACCGATGCGCCAGCACTGGCGTATGTCCACCCCTGCCGCCAGCTTGCGCCCAAAGACCAGTCTTGGCCTAGGCCTATCTCGCCATTACCGTCGACAAACAGGCTGCGCGCGCCGCCCTGCCCGATAAAGTCGGCAAAACGCGCTCCCAATATCGTTTCATTTTCGCGCATCCAGCTTGCGCCCAACGCCAGTCTGGCTGGGCCAATTTGACGGTCGAGTGCCATCCCTATCGTCGAATAGGAATAGCGATTGGTACCGTTGCGCGCGAATTCGGTGCCGGCGCGCTCGTACAATTGCGCTTCGCCAGCTTCGACGCTGCCGGTCAGGCCGAATTTGCCGACCTGCTGACGAAGCACGAACGAGTTGCCGGGCAGGCGTTCAAATCCGTTTTCGTGCCTAGCCTCGGTAGCGGTCAGAAACGCACCCCCCTGCATACCCTGCAGGGCAGCAACCTGTCCGGCGGCGGCTTGCCTGATCCCCAGACTAAAGCGCATGTCCTTCGAGATGGCGGCGCTCACTCGTCCGGCCAGAATTCGCGCCTGGCGCTGCTGTCCGTCGGACAATGTCAAAGGCAGAATCTGCGCGCCACCGACACGGTTCGCGCTGATGGAAAATGCGAGCTCGGTTGTTCCTGCCGATAAGCTGACGGACCTGCCCTGGTTTACGAGCGCCGGAGTCAACCGCAAGCGCGGTGCCGTGGCGTTCAGGCCGTGCACCAAATCAATGTCATACGCCCGTCCATAGCTGTCCAGTATCACCGCGCTGATCGGCCGGCTGGACAGCGCCACGTCGCCCATTGCCCCCGACGTAGTACCGCCATTGCCAGCCATCGGAACGATGGTGCTTGTCCCTGCAAGCGATGTCGTACCCGCTGGCGCAAAGGCGCGGGCAATATCCAATATGCCGCGGCCATAGATGGAATCGGTGCCGGTCGCGCCGGCATCCCGTGCACTGGTGAGCAGCAGGTTGACAATCTGCTGACCCGTCAGGTTGGGGAATGCCTGCGCCAGCAAAGCCGCTGCGCCTGAGATTTGTGGAGCGGAAAAAGATGTCCCGTTGAATACGCGAACAAAAGTCTGACCATTCTGGTCAAAGCGAAAAATGGCATCATTCTGATATTCGCAACAAATACCCTGTCCTAATGCCGACAGCACATTGTTTTGCGAAGCTCCGGCCTTGTTACTGAAATCGGAGATGACACCCTGATCATTTACCGATGCGGCGATGATGACCAGACCGTTGCCATTGGCGACCAGCGCTTGCGCAAAAGGACTCGGATTATTGGGATCGAAAGCTGGCGCTGCGTCATTTGCTTCGTTGCCGGCAGAAACGACCACCACGATGCCCGCCGATGTTGCCCGATTTATGGCATTGCGCAGCGTAGTAGTGGCTCCCCCTGCGCCACCCAGAGAAATATTGATGACCCTCGCGCCTGCATCGACGGCGCGGTTAATCCCTGCAGCAATCGCCGAGTCAAAGAATGAACAATTGGCCTCTGTTTCACCAGCGTCCGGCGTCGTACAGCTGCCCGCTTGATCCGCGCGTAGCGCCAATATCGTGGCGTTGAAGGCTATGCCATGGACATCGCGATCATCTTTGGCCGCAGCAATAACCCGCGTCACCGCGGTGCCGTGGCCATCATCATCGCCCAACCCGCGGTTGCCGCCGGTTACGTCTGCCGATTGCGGATGGATGCGTCCGGTAAATTCATGGCTGTTGGGATCAATCCCTGAATCGATAACGCCTACAGTAACTCCAGATCCCGTCGCACCTGCCTGATAGGCGGTGATCGCGTTATGAAACCCCGGACCATCAGATCTGTTAAATTCTGCCGTAGCAAAATTGGTTGTCGTTGGCGGCGAAGGAGGAGGTGGTGGTGGCGGTACGGGCGGCGGTGCAACAACCGGTGGTGGAGGCGGAGGAGCGGGGGTGGAGCTTACACCACCGCCGCTGCCACCGCAGGCCGACAGCGTCAGCGCAAATATCACCGAACTTCCGACTGCAATTTTCCGGTCGATTTTTGCAGAATTCATAACGTTGCGACCCTTCCCATAACTCAAGCCATATAGCCGGAGTTCGCTTTCCCAAAACTTAACATTAATTTGGGCTGTTGAGATAATGCTAACAGGTCGTTACGCGGCGCTAATGGACACAGCTTTTTCTGATATCGATACATGGATTTTTGATCTCGACCTGAC
>JBGSVG010000356.1:0-2083 GCA_041753095.1 Sphingorhabdus sp.
CGAACGCAACCAGCTAAGCTGGCGACGGGTATGGCCGACCACCGACGATAGCGACCAGAAAGTGGCGCAATCGATGGACTTGCTGGCGCGGATGGTGACGCTTCGCCTGACCGATGAACTCCGCGAGAAGCTGGGGGCAACTTATGGCGGTGGCGCGAGTTCGAACATGTCGAATATCTATCCGGGCCGTGGATCGTTTTCCATTGCGACGACCGGCGATCCCAAAGACCTGGCCGCTATCGATGCGGCGGTCGATCAAATCATTGCCGAGCTGGTTTCTGCACCTGCCGATGCCGATTTGTTCGAACGCGCACGCAATCCCGTTCTGGCGAGCTACGCCGACTGGAAGAAACGCAACGATACGTGGATTGGTGTCGCGTCCGAAGCACAGAGCGACCCCAACCGCCTGCACCGTTTTCGCAATAGCGAAGCTTTGTTCAAAACCATCACGGCAAGCGATATATGGGAACTTGCAAAGATCTATTTGGGAAAGCCCGCCCAGTTCACATTTCGCGCGCTGCCGGCCGAACTCATCACAAACAAATCTGACAACAACAGCGCAGCGACGACAGCGCGCTAAATCTCAACCCTTGGTCTTGTAGCCGCAGACAATACCGAGGATGAAGGCCAGAAAAAGACCTAGCTGAACATCGTTATTGGCACCGCTGCTCCAGCCAAAAAACTCATGACCAAAAGCAAACAGCCCGATAAACATCGCAGTTGCCAAACCAACCATCAGGTCCTCCGATCGGCATAATTGCCTTCACGACCAACGCGTAGTGAACGGAAATAGACCGATCACCATCAAATTAGCATTGCCGATCAGAGTTAATTTTCGGTTACGCGCGACCTGCCCTCTTGTTTCATAACGCGCGGCATCTATAGGAGGCAAACGGCCAGCAACATAGGTGACCCCATGAAAACCCGCGTCTTTGTAACCCTCAAAAACGGTGTGCTCGATCCGCAGGGAAAGGCGATTCATCATGCGTTAGAAGGTCTTGGTTTTTCTGGCGTGAATGACGTCCGGGCAGGCCGGTTGATTGAGATTGACCATGAACCAGGCGTTTCAAAGGCAGACCTCGAAGCTATGTGCAGCAAATTGCTGGCGAATATGGTTATTGAGAATTTCGAGATCGAGCAAGCCTGATGCGCGCTGCGGTTATCCAGTTCCCCGGATCCAACTGCGACCGCGATATGGCAGTTGCCATCCGCGATGTGATGGATGCCGATACGAGCCTGGTCTGGCATCGCGAAAGCGAATTACCCGAGCAACTAGACCTGATCGCAATACCCGGCGGGTTCTCGTACGGTGATTATCTGCGTTCCGGCGCGATGGCGGCACGTTCACCTGTAATGCAAGCGGTTGTTGAGGCCGCTGCCCGCGGCGTGCCAGTGTTGGGCGTCTGTAACGGCTTTCAGATATTGACCGAGGCAGGATTGCTACCCGGCGCACTCATGCGCAATGCCGGAATTCGTTTTGTTTGCCGCACCGTCAAATTGACTGTTGAAAACAGCCAATCTTCATTCACCAGCGGATATAATGCGGGAGAAGAAATCAATATTCCGGTCGCGCACCATGATGGTAATTATTTCGCTGATGAGGCAACGCTTGACCGGATCGAAGGTGAAGGCAGGGTGGCGTTTCGCTATGCCGAGCCAGTGAACGGGTCAGCACGTAATATTGCTGGCGTGCTCAACGAGGCGGGCAATGTTCTTGGCATGATGCCGCATCCCGAGCGCATGATCGAAGCGATGCAGGGGGGGTCAGACGGGCGCCGGTTGTTCGAGGGCCTGATCCGCGAAATCGCCTGAGTGTTCCGTAGCCGCGTTTAACGCTTTCTTGCGTGGCGGAAACAGGAAACGGCCTAATGTTAATATCACCGTGGGCCACAGCATGGTGTTGTAAAGATCGTGAATGCTGGCGTCGATGCTCGCTTCGCCAGGAGCTAAGCCTTTCAGATCGGCATATTCATTAAACAGCTCAGCCGCGAAGACGATTAGCCAGCACCAGATGCTGTCGGGCCGTCGGCGCAATATGATCGCCGACAAAAACAGGATGAGTATGGAACCATGAACATGCATG
>JBGSVG010000357.1:0-10932 GCA_041753095.1 Sphingorhabdus sp.
CCGTTAGAGGCTCCCGTCGTTTGTGAAACGGCAGCTTTTCGTAAGCGGGCGTGGCGGAATTGGTAGACGCACCAGATTTAGGTTCTGGCATCGCAAGGTGTGGGGGTTCGAGTCCCTTCGCCCGCACCACGAAATAGGCTATATTGCCGGCTGTCGTTGAACCCGAAAGCCATTTAACAGTTTAAGGTGGGCCAATCGCCCCGCCTGCCAGAGTGAGAAGATATTATGCAAACCGTCGAGACACAGAATGAAGGCCTGAAGCGCGCATATCGGATGACGATTACCGCGAAAGACGTCGAATCGCGCATCGATGCCGAGGTGAAGAAAATCGCGCCGCAAGTGCGAATGCCCGGTTTCCGCCCCGGCAAGGTTCCGGCCAATCTGGTCAAGAAAATGCACAAGGATTCGCTGCTTCAGGACGCGCTGAACAGCTCGATTCAGGACGGCGTGCAAAAGGCGATTGCCGACAACAAGTTGCGGCCTGCGACCCAGCCGCATGTGCATCTCGACAATGACTATGCGCCCGGCAAGGACGCAGTGGTCGACTTTCATCTGGAAATTCTGCCCGCGATTGCAGCCCCTGCGATTGACGGCATCACACTGGAGCGCCTGACTGTTGAAGTCAGCGACGCGCAGGTCGACGAATCGATCCTGAAACTGGCTGCGGGCCAGAAGAGCTTTGAAGCCGCCGACAAGAAATATGCCGCGAAAATGGGCGACAGCGTTGTCATCGATTTCGAAGGCAAGGTCGATGGCGTGCCGTTCGACGGCGGCAAGGGCGAAGGCATGGCAGTCGAGCTTGGCTCGGGCCAGTTGATCCCCGGCTTTGAAGACCAACTCGTTGGCGTGAAAGCCAATGACGAGAAACTCATCAACGTTACCTTCCCCGAAGATTACAATGCTGAAGCCCTGAAGGGCAAGGCCGCGACCTTCGACATCGTTGTCAATGAAGTCCGCAAGCCCGTCGAAGCGAAAGCCGATGATAATCTTGCCAAGATGTTCGGCCTTGAAGGCATCGACAAGCTGCGCGAGCTGATGAAGGTTCAGGTCGAGCAGGAACATAACGGCCTGACCCGCACCTATATGAAGCGTCAGCTGCTCGACCAGCTTGCTGCTGACCATGATTTCGATGTTCCGCCATCGATGGTCGAAGCCGAATTCGAACAGATCTGGGCGCAGCTCGAGCAGGAAGCGGCTCGCGAGGACGATCCCGAAGCTGCGAAGAAGGAAATGGAAGCCGAGCGCGAAGAGTATCGCGATATCGCCGTCCGCCGCGTGCGTCTGGGGCTGTTGCTCTCCGAAATCGGTCAGGCAAATGGCGTTGAAGTCAACAGCCAAGAAATGAACATGCTGGTGCAGCAAGCCGCCCAGCAATATCGCCCTGAGGACCGTCAACGTTTCGTGCAATATCTACAGGAAAACCCGATGGCAGCCGCCCAGTTGCGCGCACCGATGTTTGAGGACAAGGTTGTAGACTTCCTGTTCGACAAGGCCACTGTCACCGACCGCGCTGTAACCAAGGAAGAACTGGAAGCGGCGATCGAGGCCGAACCAGACGCCAAGCCTGCGGCGAAGAAGAAGGCGCCTGCCAAGAAGGCTGCTGTTGCGAAGGAAGAGGCTCCCGCCAAGGAAGCCAAGCCTGCCGCAAAGAAGGCCGCTCCCAAGAAGGAAGCTGCCGAGGCTGAAGCAAAGCCAGCAGCCAAGAAAGCTCCTGCCAAAAAGGCCGCTGCCAAGAAATAAGCCTCACAACCGAGGACAAACGAAAAGGCCCCGGAATTTCCGGGGCCTTTTCTGTTTGGGGTAGGGGGACTGTCCCCGTAGGGGAACAGTCCCAAACGCCTTACTTCAGATCGAACCGGTCTGCGTTCATGACCTTGACCCAAGCCTTGACGAAGTCGCGGACGAACTTTTCTTCATGGCCGTTTTCGGCATAGACCTCGGCGGTTGCACGAAGCTGGCTGTTCGAACCGAAGACGAGGTCAGTACGGGTCGCACGCCACTTCTCGGTACGACCACCACGGGTATAGCCGATGAACTCTTCGTCGCTCGCCGTGTCGACCTGTTCCCAGAAGGTTTCAATGTCGAAAAGATTCACGAAGAAGTCGTTGGTCAGCTGTCCCTTGCGCGTGGTGAACACGCCCTCTGGCTTGTCACCGTGGTTGACGCCGAGAACGCGCAGGCCACCGACGAGCACCACCATCTCCGGTCCAGAAAGGCCGAGCAACGATGCCCTGTCGAGCAGCAGCTCTTCAGTCTTCACCGGTTGGCGCGTCTTCAGGTAGTTGCGGAAGCCATCAGCCTGCGGCTCCATCCAGTGAAAGCTTTCGACATCCGTCCAATCCTGCGTCGCATCGCCGCGGCCGCCGGTGAACGGCACGATCACGTCGACGCCAGCATCCTTCGCCGCCTTTTCGACTGCTGCCGAACCTGCCAGCACGATGGCGTCGGCAAGCGACATAGAGCCGCGCAGCTCGTTGAGCTTTGCAATTACCTTTGCCAGCTCGGCAGGTTCGTTTACGTCCCAGTCCTTCTGCGGAGCCAGTGCGATACGGGCACCATTGGCACCGCCACGCTTGTCCGACTTACGGAAGGTCGAGGCCGAGGCCCATGCGGTCTTCACAAGCTGGGACACGGTCAGGCCGCTCGACAACACCGCTGACTTGAATGCCGCAACGTCAGCATTCGAAGGAGCGGTGCCAACTGGAACGGGATCCTGCCAGATGAGCGTCTCTTCTGGAACTTCCGGCCCGAGATACAGGCTCTTTGGTCCCATATCACGGTGGCAGAGCTTGAACCATGCGCGCGCGAATGCGTCGTCGAGGGCCGCCTGGTCGTCGCGGAAACGTTCCGAAATTGCCCGGAACTCTGGATCCATCTTCAGCGCCATGTCTGCCGTGGTCATCATCGTCGGCACCTTCTTCGAAGGGTCGCGCGCGTCTGGTGCCATGTCTTCTGGATCGGGATTGATCGGCTGCCACTGCTTGGCACCTGCCGGGCTCTCGACCAGTTCATAGTCATATTTGAACAGCAAGCGGAAATAATCGCCGCCCCACTGCGTCGGGTTGTTCGACCATGAACCTTCAATGCCTGACGTCGTGATGTGTCCCTTGCCGATTTCTTCAACGTCGGTCAGCCAACCAAAACCTTGCTGATGGATAGCCTCCCCTGCGGGCGCCTTGCCGAAAGTCTCGCCGGGCTTTGCGCCATGCGCCTTGCCGAAAGCATGGCCGCCAGCGGTCAGCGCGACGGTCTCTTCCGAATTCATCGCCATCCGCAAGAAGGTCGCCTTCATGTCACGAGCCGACTGTAGCGGATCGGGATTGCCGCCTGGCCCTTCGGGATTGACGTAAATCAAGCCCATCTGAATGGCCGCGAGCGGTCCTTCGAGCTCGGTCGCTTCTTCGTCCAGACGGGTCTTCGCGCCTTCGTTGACCCAGATTTCCTCGGCACCCCAGAAAGTGTCACCTTCGGACTGATAGACGTCCTTACGGCCGCCGCCAAAGCCAAACACTGGTCCACCCATGCTTTCAATCGCGACGTTGCCGGCGAGAATGAAAAGGTCCGCCCAGCTGATCGACTGACCATATTTCTGCTTAATCGGCCACAACAGGCGGCGCGCTTTATCGAGGTTTCCGTTGTCTGGCCAGCTGTTGAGTGGTTCGAACCGCTGCTGTCCGCTGCCTGCGCCGCCGCGACCATCGGTGACGCGGTAGGTACCAGCTGCGTGCCATGCCATACGGATCATGAACGGGCCGTAGTGGCCATAATCAGCAGGCCACCAAGGCTTGCTGTCGGTCATCAATGCGGTGAGGTCGTTTTTCAGTGCCTGATAATCAAGCTTTTTGAACGCTTCTGCATAATCAAAGTCTTCGCCCATCGGGTCGGGCGACACGCCATGCTGATGCAGCATGTCGACTGGAAGCGCATCGGGCCACCAATCCTTGTTCTGTCGTCCGAGCAGCGAACGAATTTTTATCTCGCCGCCGGAGTGCATTGGGCAACCATCGCGGGGGTCTGCGTCTGCCATTATTATTTCCTCTCTTAGGATGTTCGAGTCGATGTTATGAGAATGGCACTTGCGATCAAATCGGTCAAAGCAATGAAACCAGACACACTAATCGATTTTGTCGAAGTTAGAATCCCGCCTCCAAACCAGACCTTAACCTTTTTCCTGCTTGAAACTTTGTCTGCGCGCGCCGATGTAGGCAACAACACGAAAACAGAACATCTTAGAGGTATTTCATGCACGTTCCATTTGACCCGGTTCAAGCCCTAGTCCCCGTTGTTATCGAGCAATCGAACCGCGGGGAACGCAGCTGGGACATTTTCTCAAGGCTGCTGCGTGAACGTATCATTTTTGTGACGGGCGAAGTTGAGGACAATATGGCTTCGGTCATCACCGCCCAGTTGCTGTTCCTCGAATCCGATAACCCCAAAAAGGATATCTGGATGTACATCAACTCGCCGGGCGGTGTGGTGACCGCGGGCATGGCGATCCACGATACCATGCAATATATCCGCCCGCGTGTTGGTACGGTGTGCATCGGTCAGGCGGCATCGATGGGCAGTTTTCTGCTCGCGGCGGGCGAACCCGGCATGCGTGTGGCGCTGACCAATGCGCGTATCATGGTGCATCAACCCTCGGGCGGCGCACGCGGCATGGCGTCGGACATCCAGATTCAGGCCAATGAAATATTGCGTATCCGCAAGCGGATGAACGATTTGTATGCCAAATATACGGGCAAGCCTTTGAAAGACATTGAAAAGGCGATGGACCGCGATACCTTCCTTGAAGCCGATGAGGCCAAGGCATTTGGAATTGTGGATGAGGTGTTCGACAAGCGCCCAGCCAATTCTGAAACAGCAGAAAAGTAAAAGCAGCGCTTTCTGTTAGGGTTTCATCCACCAGATTTACTAACATGGCACAGTCCGTTTTCGGCTATTGCCAAAATGCCACGCATCTTTAGGATGACGTTTTAGTGACAGACCGCGTCAATCACGCGCGGAAGCAGGACGATTTATGACGAAGTTGAGCGGATCAGATACCAAGAGCACCCTTTACTGCTCCTTCTGCGGTAAATCGCAGCACGAAGTCCGCAAATTGATTGCTGGTCCCACCGTATTCATTTGCGATGAATGTGTGGAGCTGTGCAACGACATCATTCGCGAAGAAACCAAAGGCGCATTGACCGGCCGCAAGGAAGGCGAAGTGCCCACGCCGCAGGAAATCTGCGAAGTGCTCGACGATTATGTCATCGGTCAACCGCAGGCGAAGCGGGTTTTGTCGGTTGCAGTCCACAATCATTACAAGCGCCTGAATCACGGCGCTAAGGGCGCCGATGTTGAGCTCGCTAAGTCGAATATCCTGCTTGTCGGTCCGACGGGGTGCGGTAAGACCTTGCTCGCGCAAACGCTTGCCAAGACGTTCGATGTGCCGTTCACGATGGCTGATGCGACGACATTGACGGAAGCCGGTTATGTCGGTGAGGATGTCGAGAATATCATCCTGAAACTGCTTCAGGCTTCGGATTACAATGTCGAAAAAGCGCAGCGCGGCATTGTCTACATCGACGAAATCGACAAGATCAGCCGTAAGGCAGAGAATCCCTCGATTACCCGCGATGTGAGCGGCGAGGGCGTGCAGCAGGCTTTGCTCAAGCTGATGGAAGGCACCACTGCCAGCGTGCCACCACAAGGCGGTCGCAAGCATCCGCAACAGGAGTTTCTGCAGGTCGACACGACCAATATATTGTTTATCTGTGGCGGTGCATTTTCGGGCTTGGAAAAGATTATTTCCAACAGGCTTGAAGGCAAATCAATCGGCTTCGGCGCGCATGTCGCTGACCCCGACGAGCGCCGCACGGGCGAAATTCTCAAACAGATAGAGCCCGAGGATCTTTTGAAATATGGCTTGATACCTGAATTTGTCGGCCGTTTGCCGGTAACTGCTACACTCGAAGATCTCGACATCGCAGCCTTGGTCAAAATCTTGTCCGAACCGAAAAACGCGCTTGTGAAGCAGTATCGCAAGCTGTTCGAGATGGAAGATGTTGGCCTCAGCTTCACTGACGATGCGCTGGAAGCGGTGGCCAAGAAGGCCATTGAGCGGAAGACCGGCGCGCGTGGTTTGCGCTCAATTCTCGAATCAATTCTGCTCGACACCATGTTCGATCTGCCCACCTTTGACGGTGTTGACGAGGTTGTGGTGGACAAGGACGTCGTTGAAGGCCGCAAGACACCGGTTTTGGTCTACGCCAAGTCTGCAAAAGCTGAAAAAGAGGATGCGGCTTAGTCGCTGATACAAAAGTCAGTACTGTTGCAATCCCGCAACATTCATTAAAAAAATGCTGAAAACCCTCGCTGTGCACAGTTTGCTGCACCGCAAAACTTTGCGCCTGACGCTCGGTTCGTTATGGGCGAATCATCTGGGGGCAGCCTTGTCATTTAACTGACATTTTCAGCCTCCAAGGGGATGCCACGGTCAATTCCGCCGTCATGATTCGGGCCTTTAGACCCGGACATATTGGAGAGGCGGACATGAAAATTCAAAGGGGTCTAAAGATGAAAATTCGTTACTCACTTGCCGCAAGTGCCGTTGCGCTATCGGTTTGCAGCTTTTCAACAGCTGCGTTGGCACAATCCACCGGCTCGGTGGATTTTGAAGAAGAAGTAATCGTCGTGAGCGGCACACGCACCGAATCTGGTGTCGCGGGTGTTGTTTCACCGGATACGTCGAAGGCCAAAGCGGTACTAACTCAAGAATTTATTGAACGTCAGGCGCCTGGCCAGACAATCAACGATATCATCAATCAACTTCCCGGCGTTAGCTTTCAGAACAACGATCCCTTTGGTTCCGCTGGCGGTAAACTTTCGATCCGTGGTTTTGACAACACACGCATTAGCCAGACGTTCGACGGCATTCCGCTGAACGATTCCGGGAACTACGCGCTGTATTCAAACCAGCAACTTGATCCTGAACTGATTGAGCAGGTCAACGTTAACCTCGGTTCGACGGACGTAGACAGCCCCACGGCGGCGGCATCTGGTTCGACAGTCAACTATCGCACACGCAAGCCCGGTGAGGATTTCGGTGTGAAGATCGTTGGCTCGGCTGGCGATTTCGAGTTCTTCCGTGTTTTCGGAATGGTTGATACTGGCGAATTTACCCCTTGGGGAACGCGTGCATTTATTTCGGCGAGCTCCTCGACCAACGAAACGGTCTTCGGAAATGTCGAAACGGCAACGGTGAAGTCCCATCGCGGCAAAATCAACAAGCAGCAATATAACGCCAAAATCTATCAGCCAATCGGTTCGGACGGCGACTTCGTAGCGCTGTCAGGGCATTATAACCAAAACCGGAATAATTTCTTTGGTTCGGTTCCATTACGCACGGATTTGAACCCTACGCTTGGTTTCCCGCAAACAAGGGCAGAGCGTGATTACACCGTAGCGCGTTGTCAGATAAACTCGGTTGCTCGCCCGGGTATTCAGGATGTAGCCAATAGCTGCGGATCAATTTTCGATGAACGTATGAACCCGTCGAATACGGGCAACGTCCGTCTAAACTCGCGCTTCACCCTTGCCGAAGGCCTTGTCCTGACGGTTGATCCAAGCTTCCAATGGGTCAAGGCAAATGGCGGCGGCACCGTTGTTGGTCAAGAGGGTCTCCGGGACGTCAATCCAACAGGTGGGACCGCAACTCCCGCACAATGCGTTGGTTTGATAGCGCCAGCCAATTCGAGCTGCCAGAGCGGTTACATTGGTGGAACCCCATATTTCGGCCGTGACTTGAACGGTGACGGCGATAGGATCGACACGATCCGTGTCTTAGCACCAAGCCAAACGGCCACACGTCGCTATGGCGTCATTGCCGGTATCCGTTACGATATCAATGATGAGCATACGGTCCGCCTGACCTACAGCCTTGATCGCGCCCGTCACCGCCAAAAAGGTGAAGTTGGCTTCCTGAATTCAAACGGTAAGCCCCTCGATCCATTCCCTGTGAACGATGGGTTGGCCGATGCCGGTGGAAATATTCTGCAAAAGCGTGACCGTAAATCGATCGCCACACTCAATCAGGTGGCTGGCGAATATCGCGGCGAATTTGGTGCTCTGACTGCTACAGTTGGTGTCCGGATGCCGTTCTTCAAGCGCGATCTGACCAACTATTGCGCTACATCGAGTGTGTCGGGCTTTGTTGAGTGCTTCGGCACCAACCAGGCCGGATTGCAGGCTTGGTTGGCAAACAACCCTACGGTCAATACCGGTGCGGGTGGTGTGCAACCTGTTCAAGGGCCGCAGCGCCGCGTTTTCAAATATGACAAGGTGCTGCCAAATGTCGGACTGACATTTGCAGCAACCGACGACATCACTATCTTTGGTAACGTCTCAAAGGGTGTTCAGGTGCCCGGCACCGATAACCTTTACAATTCTTTCTTCTTCCCGACGACGACCGAGTCTGCCAACCCGATTCCTGAAACGACCGACAACTTCGATTTGGGGTATCGTGTACGTAGCGGTAATCTTCAGGCACAGGTGTCCGGTTGGTATACCATTTATCAAAACCGTTTAGCGCAATCATTTGATCCTGAGACTGAACGTAGCGTTTATCGTAACCTCGGACGGGTTGATAAATATGGTGTAGATGCAAGTGCGGCTTGGTCGCCGTTCCCTGAACTGTCGTTCTACATCTTCGGCTCTTATCTGAAGTCCAAGATCAAGGACAATGTGCAAATTGGACTTTGCACAGCAGCGCAGGTTACCAATCGTGAAGGGCTTTGTACCGCAGTAGGCGGCCCTGCATTTGCTCTTACCGCGGGCAAGCGTGAAGCTGGTTCGCCGGTTTACACATGGGGTGGCTCTGTTCGTGGACAAATTGGGCCGATCGAACTTGGGGGCAACATCAAGCGCACCGGTCCACGTTACGTTAACGATCAAAATCTACCGTTGGTATTGGGTGCATATCCTGCAAAGGTCCCAGCCTATACCTTGGTGGATCTTAATGCCCGGGTTAACCTGGATTGGGCCCGTCTTGGCGAAAAAACCTACTTACAGTTCAATCTATTGAATGTGTTCGATAAGGTATATGTTGGTGGCTTCGATGGTAACTTGCTCACCAGCGTTACACCATTCGTCCAAATCGGATCGCCACGGACGTTCATCGCATCGGTAGTGACCGGTTTCTAAATTGACAAACTTAACAGGAAGGCGCGGAGATAATCTCTCCGCGCCTTTTTTGTCGTCTAATTTGTAGCGCTTATTTGTAGATGCAAGCGTCCAGCCCGTCGCGCTGCACCACGCGGATACGGGACGAAATGCTGTTGCCATAACGGCGGGTGAAGCCACCCGCGCCATTGACGGCGCGCTTTTTGGGTAACGGCAAGATAGCGGCCAGACGGGCGGCCTCGACGCGCGATAGGTTCTTGGCGCTTTTCTGGAAATAACGCTGTGCGCCTTCTTCGGCGCCATAGGTGCCAATGCCGGTTTCGGCGACATTGAGGTACACCTCCATTATCCGGCGCTTGCCCCAGATATTTTCAATCAGAAAAGTGAAATACACCTCCGGCACCTTGCGTAGATAGCGCGTCCAGCCCGAGCCTTGCCAAAGGAACACATTTTTGGCGGTCTGCTGGCTGATAGTGGAACCACCACGCATGCGGCCACCGCGCTTGTTGCGTTCCAATGCCTTTTCAATCGCCTCACGATCAAAGCCGTCATGGCTGCAGAACTTCCCGTCCTCAGCAGCGATTACTGCGCGCACGAGGTTAGGCGAGATGTTGGAAAGGCTAGTCCAGTCGCGCTTTGCCCCGTTTCCATCGAACAGCATGGTAAGGGTAGTCGGCACGGGGACAACAGCATAGATTGCCGTCAGCGCGACGCTACCGACGATGAAATACAACAGCCATTTGAAGATAAAGCGAAAGAAACGGGCAGGCAGCGAGCGCTTCGGTTTGGTCATTGACCAAAGCTAGCGCAGCGCCACCAACCCGTCACCTGTTTTTACAAATGCCTCAATTGGCGAGAATAAGACGCTTCTCGCCAGCAATCCGCAACATCGCCTTCTGCAGCTTCTCGAACGCACGCACCTCGATCTGGCGGACGCGCTCACGACTGACGCTGTATGTCTGGCTCAATTCCTCGAGCGTTTTTGGTTCGTCGATCAGGCGGCGTTCGGTCAGGATGTGCTTTTCGCGGTCGTTCAGGCTGTCGAGTGCCTCGGACAGCATGGCATGGCGCATATCGCCTTCCTGCGCGTCGGCCACGCGTTCGTCCTGCAATGGCTCGTTATCGACCAGCCAATCCTGCCACTGGCCATCACCATCCTCGCGCATTGGCACGTTGAGCGATGTATCACCCCCCATTGCCATGCGGCGGTTCATGTTGTTGACCTCTTCCTCGGACACGCCGAGGTCGGTTGCAATTTTCGTCAGCGCCGCCTGATTCAGGTCGCCATCTTCAAAGGCTTGCAAGTTGTTCTTCATACGACGCAGGTTGAAAAACAGTTTCTTTTGCGCTGCAGTGGTGCCGATTTTTACGAGGCTCCAGCTGCGCAGGATGAATTCCTGCATGGACGCGCGAATCCACCACATCGCGTAGGTCGCGAGGCGGAAACCGCGGTCGGGATCAAATTTCTTTACGCCCTGCATCAGGCCGATATTACCTTCGGAAATCAGCTCGGAAACCGGCAAGCCATAGCCGCGGTAACCCATCGCGATTTTCGACACGAGGCGAAGATGCGACGTCACGAGCTGCTCGGCAGCTTTCGTATCACCATGTTCCTGAAAGCGCTTGGCGAGCATATATTCCTGCTCGGGTTTCAGTACCGGAAATTTCCGGATTTCGCTCAGATAACGGTTAAGGCTCGCATCCCCCCCCAAAGCAGGGATAGTGGCCGGAACATTCTTTTTCTCAGACATGTTTTCCTCTTTCATT
>JBGSVG010000358.1:0-3403 GCA_041753095.1 Sphingorhabdus sp.
CCCGGCAGCATTCAACCCAATCAAGGACGAGCTCAATTACTGGCTCTCCGAAGCGGCCAAGCGCGGTAAATGAGCGCGCAGGCCCCCCATATTCCAGTTCTACTGGATGAAGTAATTCACGCTCTGGCCATCACCCCTGGCGCGGAGATTGTGGATGGCACCTTTGGTGCAGGAGGATACAGCGAAGCGATACTCGCTGGAGGTGCGCGCGTTTACGCGTTCGACCGCGATCCCGATGCGCTATCGGAAGGTGCAGACCTTGCAGGCCGCAGTGGAGGTGCATTGCGCCTTTACTCGGCCTGCTTTTCTGATTTGGACGACGTTCTGATTGCTGACGGCATATCCGAAGTGGATGGCGTTGTGCTCGATATCGGCGTGTCGTCAATGCAACTCGACCGCGCCGAGCGTGGCTTTTCTTTCCAGAAAGATGGCCCACTTGATATGCGGATGGCGCAGGACGGAATGACCGCCGCCGATTTCGTGAATGAGGCCGACGAAAGTGAGATTGCCGATATCATATACCGTTATGGCGAGGAACACCGCTCACGCCGGATTGCGCGTGAAATTGTTGCTGCGCGTCCAATTACCACAACGGCCGAGCTCGCAGCCATCATCCGCAAGGCCGTAGGGCACAAACCCGGCGCACCCAAGGATCCCGCCACGCGCGCGTTTCAGGCCATCCGAATCCACATCAACCGCGAACTTGATGAACTGACCGACGGACTCGAAGCTGCCGAACGGATGCTGAAGCCCGGCGGCAGACTTGCCGTGGTAACATTCCACAGTCTCGAAGATCGCATCGTGAAGCAGTTTCTGCGCCGCCGTAGCGGCGCGGAGGGCGCAGGGTCTAGACATATACCAACGGTCGCAAATGCTGGTCCTGCGCCCACCTTCGAAAAAGCCGACAAAGCGGTTCGGCCATCCGATGCTGAAGTAAATCGCAACCCGCGTGCCCGCTCCGCCACGTTGCGCTCGGCAACCCGTAATGATGCGCCCGCTTGGGCACAAGGAGGACTGGCAGCATGAGTCTTGCCATGAAACGGCTGAAAAACCTGGGCTGGCTGGCGCTGGTCTTCATGGTTGCGATATTGCTCTATCCGTTGTCGCTCAATGTCGCGGCGCTGCACAGCGACTTGGTTTCGGTTGATCGCGAGATACTCGACACCAAACGCGAAATCAGCTTCTTGCAGGCTGAAATAAGGACGCGTGCGAGCCTTCAGCAACTCGAAGAGTGGAACGAACTGCTGTACGGCTACCAGCCTCCGACCGCGCAGCAATTTGTCAACGGCGAGGCGGCTTTGGCTGGCCTTGGCGGCGATGCGCCCGTTGGCAAGCCGGTCATGGTGGCTGCATCCTTTTCGGATGGTGCGGCCCCTGCCGGGCTCATTGGCGCAGGTCGGAACAGTACAATATCCGCGCAGGCATACAACAGTGACGACGCGGCTGAAAAGCCGGTCAAGGTTGCGGTTGCAAAAATCGACGCACCGGCCGTAGAGCAAACCCGTACCGAACGGCTGGCGCGTATGGACGAAAAATTGCTGTCCGATGACTTGATGCGCGACATTTCGGTAAAAGCTGACAAAGAACGCAAACGGTAATGACAATTCTCGCTGCCCGCACCACCACGCGTAAAAACGGCATCGGGACCCCTCCGTTCACCGCGCATGGCTATTGGCGGATGCTCGTATTGCTGACGGCATTCGGCCTTTTTGTGATGCTATTGATCGGGCGGCTCGCGACATTGGCGTTGTTCGAAAGCACCCGCGCTTATGGCGCGACCAATACCGAATATGTGCCGGACCGTGGCGATATTGTTGACCGTAACGGTATCCCGCTGGCGCGCAGTATCTATGGCTATGCCATTTGGGTGAAGCCTTCCGAGCTGTTGGGAAATCGCAAGGAATTGGCAAGTCAGTTAGCAGCGATTTTCCCGGACACCCCAGCCTCCGAATTCTATGCCAAGTTGATGTCCGACAAGGCCGGTTATCTTCGCAAGCGCGCACTGCCCGAACAAGTTCGCCAAGTACACGACCTCGGTGAAATCGCGATTGAGTTCCCGCGTGAGGCGACCCGGCTTTACCCGCAACATGATATGGCCGCGCACGTCCTCGGCTTTGTCAATCGCGACGGCAAGGGCGCGATGGGGATGGAGCGGGTGATGAACGATCATCTTCGCGATCCGGCAAAGCGTGGGAAGCCGCTCAATCTGTCGATTGATGTTCGTGTGCAGGCCGCGCTCGAAAGCGAACTCGCCTCTGGTATGACCGCGACAGGCGCAAAAGGGGCCGCCGGCGTCATTCTGGATGTTCAGACCGGCGAAGTGGTTGCGATGGCGACGTTGCCATCATTCAATCCCAACCGTCCGGTCTTTGCCAACATCCCTGATTTGGGGCAAACTATCGTTGATGGCCGTTATCCGATTACGCGCCAAACGAACAACGTCACCAATCGCGTTTACGAACTTGGATCGACATTCAAGCCGCTGACCGTCGCGGCGGCACTCGACGCAGGAACAGTGCGTGACCTGTCGATCCGCTATGATGCGACCAAACCGCTTGAGGTCGGCCGGTTCAAAATCCGGGATACCCATTCCGCAGGTCGCTGGTTGAACACGCCCGAAGCGTTAATTCACAGCTCAAACGTTGTGACCGCGCAAATCGCGGATAATCTCGGTGCAGCGCGCATGGACGCGATGCTTCGGGCGATGCATTTCAATGGTCGCCCGGATATCGAACTCGCAGAAAAAGCGATGCCGCTCTACCCAAAAACTTGGGGAAGAATTACGAATATGACCGTCGGCTATGGTCATGGCATTGCCGTTACGCCTCTACACTTGGCAAGTGCCTACGCCGCGATGGTCAATGGCGGGATATATCGACCCGCAACGATGTTCAAAACCAAGGCCGATGCGAAACTGCCGGGTAAGCGGGTCTTCTCCGCAGCGACAAGCGCACGGATGCGGCAATTGATGCGGATGATTGTTGTCGATGGCACCGGCAAGAAAGCCGATGCCGAGGGCTATCGCGTCGGCGGCAAAACGGGATCTGCGGAAAAGCCCGGCGTGGGCGGATATAGCCGTAATCTTGTTGTGGCGACCTTTGCGGCAGCGTTTCCGATGGACAATCCACGCTATGTCGTGCTCGCGATGCTAGACGAACCAAAGGGCACCGAGGCTTCGAGTTTTCAAAGGACCGCCGGATACACAGCGGCACCGGTCGTTCAAAAAACCGTCACCCGCATCGGGCCCTTGTTGGGAATTATTCCTGATATGAAGCGCGATGTTGATGTTTCGGAACTCATGCCTCTATTGTGGAAGGCGAAGGGAGAGCGATAGTGAAGCTCGGGCAATTGGTAAGCGGTCTCGAAAGCGCCGTTGCCGAACAGAATGTAACGGGCTTTGCCA
>JBGSVG010000359.1:0-1742 GCA_041753095.1 Sphingorhabdus sp.
CCCGAAGTTTCACCAAGGCAGTTGTTCTGCCCACCCCTTATGTGAAGCTTAGGTGACGGAGTGTTCCGGGCATTGCAACCTACGCGTCATCATCGCGGGACAAACCGGCGTTCAAACGCGGCGAGTCGTTGAAACAGGGCACAAGTGGCCCTCAAAAGTGGCGGATTACCGGCACTTTCGGGTAAGGTTTTGGTAACAATTTGACCTCCGTTCAACGCACGGCGAACCGATTTGTTCCCGCTTTTGAACAAGAATTTCGCGATTTTTGGTGCGATTCAAGAGGCACTGCAAACCCGAATCATCCTCTGCCGCCAGTGCCGACAAATCTCACCGGGCGGGGTCGAGCCGACGTCTTTAGAGCGCTTTGGCGGCAGCCAGCACTTCGGCGGCGTGGTCCTTGACCTTCACCTTGCGCCACACCTGCTTCACTTTGCCGTCCTTGCCGACAAGATATGTCGAGCGGTCAATGCCCATATAGCTTTTCCCGTACATCGACTTTTCGACCCACGCGCCCATCTGTTCAGTGGCATCGCTCGCTTCGTCGGACAGCAGCGTGAGGTCCAAGTCATATTTCACAGCAAATTTCGCGAGCTTGGCGGGCTTGTCCTTTGACATGCCGTACACCGGGTACCCGATCTTTGCGAACTCGCCAGCCAGCGCGGTGAAATCCTTCGCTTCGTTGGTGCAACCGGGCGTGTCAGCCTTGGGATAGAAATAAAGTACCAGCGGGCCTTTCAGCGTCGAAAGATCGACCGCATTGCTTTCGCTGTCGAGCACAGTCACTTGCGGCAGGGTGTCGTTCACGTCAGTCATCACTCAATCCTTTTCAAAAATCACGCGCGCCAAATAACGCCTGCCACTGCTGCGTGACAACTCCGCGATTATCCCTAATCGCGGCCATCAGGCTGCCCCAATCGGAATGCCCTAGGCTTTTGGCGATCAGCAGCTGCGCGGCCTCGGGAGGTGTGTTGCAATCGGGTGCTATCAGGCGGACCATCACCAGCAAGCGGCTCATAAGCGCATCGGCCTCGGCAAATTTGGCCGGCAAATGCCCGGCGGCTGTCAGGGCCTCTATCGCTTTGCCCAGTTGCGGAACCAACGCCTCGCGTTTTTCCAGCTGAAGTGTGTGTACGATGAATTCCATATCCACCAGCCCGCCGGGTAGCAATTTGACATCAAGTGCGCCTTTTGGCGGTTTGTGCGCGGCCATCTCCTTGCGCATGTCTAAAACATCAGAGCGCAGTTTGACTGCATCGCGCGGGGTGGTCAGCACGTCGGCGATAATCGCGTCGACTTCGCTGCGTGCGGCATGTGATCCGTACAGCGTCCGCGCCCGGGTCAGTGCCATATGTTCCCATGTCCAGGCGTTTTCGCGTTGGTACTGGGCGAAACTTTTTACAGAAGCGCAGAGCAGGCCGTCGGCGCCTGACGGTCGTAGCCGTGTATCGACTTCGTATAGAGCTCCCGATGCCGTCGGCACCGTCATCGCTGCAACCACGCGGCTCGCCAAGCGGTTGAAATATTGCGTGGCGCCCAAGGGCCGCGCACCATCGGATTCGGACTGGAAGTCGCCAGTGAACAGCAGGATCAGATCGAGGTCTGAAGCATGGGTCAGCGCCTCTCCGCCAAGTCGCCCCAGAGCCAGAATGACCAGCTCGCCGCCGGGCACTTTGCCATGCGTTTTTTCAAATTCGGCTACTGTTGCAGCGGTCAAGGTCTGCAAAGCCGCCTCGGCCAGATGC
>JBGSVG010000360.1:0-1630 GCA_041753095.1 Sphingorhabdus sp.
AGCCAAAGCCAAAGGCAAAGCCAAAAAAGCAAAGGCTGTAATCGACGGCGCTTCTGTCGAGATACGCGTTGCCCAATCTTGCCCGCCGTCGGTCGCACCATGCCGGGTGATTGCGCAATATGACGCCGTTACGCCACGCCTCGAAGTTATCGACGAGGCCCAATAATAATGAATAGGCCGCAATGTCGTCCGCCCTTCTTTGGAGCATGATATGATCCGAATCCTGTCTGTCGGCTTGACGGCTGTGGCTGTTGCAGGCCTCCTTTCATCGTACACGACGATTACGTCGGACGAGGCGATGCTTGTCGATCTTAAATCCCATTCGCTTTATGATGTTCAAGCGAAGTTGGACAAGCGGTCCGGGTCGGACGTACTCGAGGTCGAATTGACTGATGAAGAGCAGGCCCGGCAAATGGCGGGCGCTGGTGGCAACCGACCGACTTATCTGCTGTTCCCCGACGCCTTCGATAACGGGTCGATTGAAGTCTATATAGGCGCAGAACTGAATGGCAAAAGCGGCCCAGATGCGCGCGGATTTGCCGGAATATTATTCCATCATTCAGCGGTTGATGGAAGTTATGAGGCGGTTTATCTGCGCATGACGAACGGCATGCTGAACGAGCCACCGCCACCGCCTCCGCGCAGCGAGCGCGCCATCCAATATATCGCACATCCGGATTTTCATTTCTCTGTGTCGCGCCAGAAGTTTCCGGGAAAATACGAAAAGGCTGCACCGGTCAAGGTCGGTGCCGGTCGTCATCTGCTGCGACTGGATGTCAATGGCAGCAACTTGACGGCATTTGTCGACAGCAAATTGGTGCTGTCGCTCGACGACCTCCGCTTTGCCAACCGAAAGGGCAAGATGGGATTCTGGATCGGGGATGGCACGCGCGCCTATTTCTCTGATCTAAAAATCACGCGTCGCAAAAAATAAAGGGCCGGAGGTTACCCTCCAGCCCTTTATTATTCTTTGAGTGGTTCGCCTTAAGCGCCAGCAACATCCGCCAGATCAACCTTCAGGCCAGGGCCCATCGACGAGCTGATTGCGACCTTGCGGACATATTTGCCCTTGGATCCCGATGGCTTGCTCTTGATGACCGCATCGACCAACGCGTCGAAATTCTTGCGCAGGTCGGCGTCGGAAAAACTTTTCTTACCGATGCCGCTGTGGATGATGCCCTGTTTCTCAACGCGGAACTCGACCTGACCAGCTTTCGCGGCCTTGACGGCTTCGGCGACGTCCATGGTGACAGTGCCCAGCTTCGGGTTTGGCATCAGGCCCTTTGGACCCAGCGTCTTACCGAGGCGGCCAACGATGCCCATCATGTCCGGCGTTGCGATGACGCGGTCATAATCGAGATTGCCAGCGAGCATGTCTTCCATCAGGTCTTCGGCACCGACTTTGTCAGCGCCCGCAGCGCTTGCCGCATCGGCCTTGTCACCGCGTGCGAACACGGCAACCTTCATTTCCTTGCCGGTACCGGCAGGAAGCGAAACCATGCCGCGCACCATCTGGTCAGCGTGACGTGGGTCAACGCCAAGGTTGAGCGCGATTTCGATGGTTTCGTCGAACTTGGCAGTCGCCAGTTCCTTGATGGTCTTGATGGCTTCGTCCACGCCATAGAGCTTT
>JBGSVG010000361.1:0-2138 GCA_041753095.1 Sphingorhabdus sp.
CCGGAAAGTTTGCCGTGGCAGTGATGAAGCAGCGCATTGACTAACGTGCCATCTGCGTGCCCGGCCGCAGGGTGCACTACCAATCCGGCGGGTTTGTTGACGATTATCAGGTGATCGTCTTCGAAGACGATATCAAGCGCAATGTCCTGCGCCTCGGCCTTGTCGGGCTTTGGGGCAGGGACCGACAATTCGAAATTATGACCGGCAAATTTTTTGTTGGACGCATCTCTTACAGCATTCCCGCCAACTTTTAAGGCGTCTTCGGCAATGAGAGCCTGAATGCGCGCGCGCGAAAATTGGGGCAGGGCAGCGGCCAAGGCGCTATCAAGGCGACCTGCGCCCAAAACTCCTGAATATATGGTATTTCCCCCAACCATCTAATAGACATGGGTGATGGCCCTGCATTTATCAAGGAAGCATCACGCGCAGCTGCTAAAATGGGCAGAGGTCGCCGATGATGAGGAATGCTGCGGACTTTTGTTGGGCGGAGTATCATCGATTTCGGACATCAGATCGACACGCAATGTCGCGACAGACCCGCGTAAGCACTTCGAAATCGATCCAGGCTCTTTGATCGACGCCGAACGAAATAGCCGAAATGGCGGGACGCCGGTCATGGGTTATTTCCACTCCCATCCAAGCGGGCTCGCCCGGCCATCGTCCAGCGATATTGACTGCGCGGCGGACGACGGGAGATGCTGGCTCATCATTGCAAATGGTCAAATTACGGCTTGGCAACCGGAAGCGCGAGGGGGTGTTGTCTACGGATTTGTGCCGATTGAGTTGATTGTCGAGGGTTGAATCGGCGTGCAACAACGTTCATGAGCGCAACCAACATATGTAATGGGAAATCAGTTTAAATGACCGAGTCAGAAGTAGATCTAGCCAGCCTGCTGTGTTCGCGGCTCTGCCATGACCTGTTGAGCCCGGTCGGAGCGATGAACAACGGGCTCGAATTGTTGGCCGACGAGCATGACCCCGAAATGCGCCAGCGGTGCATGGACCTGCTCGCAGAAAGTGCGAAGGCAGCGGCTGACAAGTTGAAATTTTTCCGTCTGGCGTTTGGTGCCGCTGGTGGCTTTGGCACCGAGGTTGATCCCGCCGAAGCGAAAGCCGTGATCGAACCTCTGGTGACGTCAAGCGGGCGCACAAGGCTCGATTGGGCGGTTCCGGCGGTCTTTATGCCCAAGCGCGCCATCAAAATTCTGTTGAACCTTGTGTTGTTGGCCAATGATGCGCTGGTGCGTGGCGGGACCTTGTTTGTTGGTGCGGAAAGCCGCGATGGCGAACAGGAAATCGTGATCCGGGCGAACGGGCCGAAGATTGTCATGGATGCGTCTATACGTGAAACGCTGACGGGCGGGTTGGAACCGTCGATGGTGGATTCGCGAACCGCGGCCGCCTGGATGGCACGCAATCTTGCAATTCGCGGCGGCGGGTTGGTCCAGTTGGCCGAACCTGACGCAGAGCATCTCGTCATTGGTGCTCTAATTCGCAACGTCTAAGGTGCAAACCTCAACAACTTTTTAACCATATGACGTCAAACATGCAGGCCAATAATCTGGGGCCGCGTGCATGGACGATTTGTTGGAAGATTTTATCGCGGAAACCCGTGAGACGCTTGAAACGCTGACTAGTCAACTGGTCGAGTGGGAGCGTAGTCCGCAGGATCGTGCGCTGGTCGACAGCGTTTTCCGTTTTGTACATACAGTCAAAGGCAGCTGCGGCTTTCTCGATTTGCCACGCCTGCTGCGCCTCAGCCATGCCGCGGAAGACGTTCTGAGTGCAGCACGTGAAGGAGCGATAACGGCTTCAACCGGACTCGTGTCTGCAGTTCTGGCGGTTATTGACCGTATTGCGACGCTGACCGATGCGTTGGAAACAGGCAGCGCCGTGTATGACGATGACGATGATCTGATCGACGCAATGCTGGCATTTGTGCCGCGCAAGGACGCACAGAGCGACGACGCTGAAGAAAATGGGTTGCATGCCGACTTCGTCGAAGAAATCGAGACGGAGGAACGGGCTGCAAAGGGCAAAGCCCGAACGGTTCGGGTGTCGCTTGCTCTGCTCGACAAGCTTATGCGCGGCGTATCGGATATGGTGTTGGCGCGGAATGAGGTATCCCGTCAGTTGCA
>JBGSVG010000362.1:0-4073 GCA_041753095.1 Sphingorhabdus sp.
GAACGCATCAAGTAGCAGCCCCGAAAACACCTGCCCGCCAAACGGCGGCGCAAACCAGCGGGCGCGGACAAAGCGCGATAACTTCGTCGCGACTTCCTCCTTGGCCTCGTCGGCGACCATCCGGTCAATGGCACCGCCTTTACGGCGCAGCACCATCCACGCAATCGGGATCGCCCAGAATTTGGAGAAACGCGATAACGGTCGTGCGTCTGGATCAAGCAGGATTTCAACATCGGCCTTTTCTAGCCACAGGTCGGTCAGCGGTTCGAGCGATTGGCCAGTGACGATGGCTTGTGCCAAAAACACTCCGTTGATCCCGCCCGCGCTTGACCCGGCGATGATATCGGTAAAAACCCGCAATTTGGTGCCGGCTGCGTCTTCAATCTTGGCAATAAGGTCGCGATAGACAATCTCGCTACCGCCTGCGGTTTCGCTGTCGTCATGATAAGCCCTGCTGGCGCGGATAAGGTGCCAGATTTCCCGGGTAACGCCGTGCATGTAAACGGCAAGGCTGACCCCGCCATAGCAGATCAGCGCCAGCCTGAGTTCTTTCTCCCGCATGTTGTTGATGTGACACTGCTATTGAGCTGGTGCAAGCACAGAAGCATCCACATTGATACTTGAGTTCCTGATATGTTCTGGTATTGAAAAGCCATGGCAAAGGCAAAACGCAGATATGTGTGTCAGGCTTGCGGGTCGGAGGCTAACCGGTGGCAGGGGCAGTGCGACGATTGCGGGGAGTGGAATACACTCGCCGAAGAGGCGAGTGCGACTGTCTTCGAGATGAAGCATCATCTGCGCACCGGCGGTCGTTCGGTTGAGCTTTCGGGGTTGAACAGCGACATCAAATTGCCTGATCGCGCGTCGACGGGGATAGCCGAGTTTGATCGTGCGCTTGGCGGGGGGCTTGTGCCGGGGTCGGCGACGTTGCTTGGCGGTGATCCGGGGATCGGGAAGTCTACTTTGCTGTTGCAGGCGGCGGCGAATTTGGCGCTGCGTGGGCTGAGCGTCGCCTATATTTCTGGGGAAGAGGCGGTCGATCAGGTGCGGTTGCGCGCGCGGCGGCTGGGTTTGGGCGATGCGCCGGTGCAGCTGGCGGCGGCGACTTCGGTGCGTGACATATTGACCACGTTGAGCAGCGGCGCGCCACCAGCTTTGCTTGTCATCGATTCTATCCAGACAATGCATAGCGACCTGATTGAAGGTGCGCCCGGGACGGTAAGTCAGGTGCGCGCGTCGGCGCAGGAACTGATCCGCTATGCCAAGGAACGCGGTACCGCGTTGATGTTGGTCGGGCATGTGACCAAGGACGGTACGATAGCGGGTCCGCGCGTGCTGGAGCATATGGTCGATACCGTGCTGGCCTTCGAAGGTGAGCGCAGCCACCAATACCGGATTTTGCGTGCGTCGAAAAACCGATTTGGCGGAACTGACGAAATCGGCGTGTTCGCGATGCAGGAAGAGGGGCTGACCGAGGTTGGCAATCCCAGTGCATTGTTCCTCACCGATCGCGCAGAGCAAGTAACTGGCGCGACGGTGTTTCCGGCGTTGGAGGGCACAAGGCCGGTGCTGGTAGAGATACAGGCGTTGGTTGTGCGACTGTCGAGCGGCGCCACACCCCGCCGTGCCGTCGTCGGCTGGGACAGCGGGCGACTGGCGATGATATTGGCGGTACTCGAGGCGCGCTGTGGACTGAGTTTCTCGACTGCGGAGGTTTATCTCAACATTGCAGGCGGCTACCGCATTTCGGACCCGGCCGCCGATCTGGCCGTTGCAGCGGCTCTCGTGTCGGCGCTGGCTGAACGCCCATTGCCGTCGGACGCAGTGCTGTTCGGCGAGGTTGCATTATCGGGCGAAATCCGCCCGGTGGCGCATGGTGCGCTGCGGTTGAAGGAATCGGCGAAGCTCGGCTTTAGTCGCGCGCTCGTTCCGCCATCGGTCAAGGGGCAGGCGGGGATTTCCACCCAAGAGTTCCGCACGCTTGCCAATCTCGTTGACCATATGCTGGGACGCGGTTAGCAAACGCGGCATGACCGCCTTAGATATTATCGTCCTCTTCCTCCTCGGCAGCGGCGCCGTGTTTGGCTTCATGCGTGGCTTTGTGCAGGAGGCCTTGTCGCTCATCGCATGGCTGATGATTATCGCAGCAATCCGTGTCTTTCACGGCCCGGCAACGGCAGCGCTAAGCGAGGCGGTCGGCACCGAATCCGGCGCGGCAGTGTTGGCTTTTCTCGCCATTGTCATCGTAATTTTCGCGTTGGGTAAATGGATATCGAAATCGATCGGCACGAAATCGCGCAAATCGGTGCTTGGCCCCATAGATCGCGTGCTCGGCTTTGGCTTTGGCATGGTCAAAGGCCTGATTTTAGCGACTTTGATCTTCCTGCTGCTCGTCATGGGGTATGAAACGATGTTCGGTGAAAAAGAGCCTCGCCCCGAATGGATGACTGCGTCGCGGACCTATCCGTTGCTTAACGCGAGCGGCGATGCGATGTCGGCTTTTGTCCGCGAACGGCGCGCGGCGGCGGATAGCGAAGCCGAAACGGCGGAGTGATGGACTCCGCTTTATATAATCGGGACATATTGCGGCTGGCGTCGTTGCTTGTCGCTGGCGACCGGTTGGACAATCCTGACGGCAGCGCCGAAGCGCGCTCACCGATTTGCGGCAGCCGGATTCAGGCTGATATCAAATTTGCCGACGACGGGAGCATCGCCGCAGTGGCATTACGCGCCAACGCTTGCGCCTTGGGACAGGCATCCGCCGCCATACTGCACGCAAATGTCGTTGGAGAAGATGCGAGCTCGATCAGCCGGACGAGAAATGAGATCGAGCAAGCCTTGAAAGGCGATGCAGAAATGCCTTCACACTGGCCCGAACTGGTCCTGTTGATGCCTGCCAAAGACTATCCGTCACGTCATGCCGCGATATTGTTGCCTTATGACGCCTTACTCGCGGCCGCAGACCGTATGAAGATTGCAAGCTGATGGTGGAAGAAGCCTCCCATAATCTCGTCGCTGATGTGATGATGGGCGGCGTGGTGCTTTTAGGCGCTGCGCTGATATCTGTTCTCATTTTCCGCCGGCTGGGTCTGGGTGCGGTGCTGGGCTATTTGGTCGCTGGTATTCTCATCGGGCCGTATGGATTGGGACTAATCGGCGAGCCCGAAACAATCCTCGCTTATTCCGAAATCGGCATCATCCTGCTGCTGTTTCTGGTCGGGCTGGAACTCTCCCCGAGCCGATTATGGCTGTTGCGGCGAGACATTTTCCTTTTTGGCCCGTTGCAGGTTGCCCTGTGCGGCCTTGCGATGTTCGCTGTTATCACTTTTGCTATGCCGAGTTTCAGTTGGGAAGCAGCGTTGGTATTGGGATTGCCGCTGGCACTTTCCTCGACCGCGCAGGTTCTGCCGCTGTTGCAATCGCGTGGCCGCCTGAAAACCGATTACGGCGAAAAGAGCTTTTCGATTCTGCTGTTTCAGGATCTGTCCATCGTTCCGCTCCTCACTATTGTTGCGGCCTTGTCGCGTGCGCCAGCCGCAGAAGGTGCGGTCAGTGGCTGGTTGCTTGTGCTTTACGCGGTTCTCGCAATCGTAGGGCTGGTATTGGCAGGTCGGTATTTACTGTCGCCCTTATTGCGGCTGGTTGGCAAAATTTCCGAGCGCGAATTGTTCATTGTCACAGGCCTGTTTACTGTCTGCGCCAGCGCGGCAGTAATGCAGATGATTGGTGTGTCGCCTGCGTTGGGCGCGTTCGTTGCGGGTGTGATGCTGGCGGAATCGCCTTACCGGCACGAGCTGGAGGCCGATATCGACCCGTTCCGTTCGATCCTGCTTGGGCTGTTTTTTCTGGCGGTCGGCATGTTGCTTGACGTCAATGTCATATTTGCCCAGCCACTGCTCGTTGTCGGTCTGGCGCTTGCGCTGATTGCTGTGAAAATAGCGGTCATCTTCTCGCTTGGCCGCATTTTTGGCCTCAACAGCAAGGCGTCGATCATCATGGCCATGCTGTTGAGCCAAGGCGGCGAATTCGGCTTCGTGCTATTCGCTGCGGCTCAGCAGGCTTTGCTTATCGAG
>JBGSVG010000363.1:0-15745 GCA_041753095.1 Sphingorhabdus sp.
CGCCAATTCGTCCGAACGTGCCGCGCTGATTGAACTGATCCCGGCATAGTCCCAAACGTTGGTGCGATAACGACCCGTCTGGCCCAGCCCGAAGCTGTTCGTATGTTCGGCCGTCCCGTGCTTGAATACGAAAATGAACTCATGCTTCGAGCGGTAGAAGGCACCCATACCGCCGTTGGTCTTGTTCCACACGACCAGGTTCTTGAGCTCGGTAAAGGCTTCTTCGCCAGCGGCTAGCAGCTCTCCCATGTGACGCCAGTCCATGCAGACATAGGCGATGGCGCCGTCACGCATGACGGAAGCGATGTTGCCCAAGGTCTCGGCGAGAAAGGTCGTGAATTCAGTGCGGCTCATCTCACCGGACGCAAAAGCGAACTCGCGGTGTTTGACCGTACCGAGACCACAGACATGGCCGTCGATCTTCACGTTGTAAGGTGGGTCAGTGAACACCAAGTCGGCCTTCGCACCGGCCATTAACGTTGCAAAATCGCTCGCGCTGCGCGCATCGCCGCACAGCAGACGGTGACGACCCAGCATCCATACGTCACCTTGGCGTGATACAGGAGGCCCAGATACCCTCGTGACATCATCGTCCGCCATATCCGTGCCATCAGGATCGGCATCAGCGGCCTCGTCGAGCACAAAATCGACCTCTGCCAGACTAAACCCGGTGAGTTCAACATCAAATGCGAAGTCGACGAGGGCTTGGAGCTCGATCGCAAGGATATCCTTGTCCCAACCGGCGTTGAGTGCAAGCTTGTTATCGGCGAGGACGTATGCCCGGCGCTCGACCTCGGAAAGATGAGAAAGCGCGATCGTTGGCACGGCCTTCCAACCCAAGAGCTTGGCAGCCTCAACCCGGCCGTGCCCCGCGATAATTTCCCCTTCATCCGAGATCAGTACCGGGTTTGTAAATCCGAAACGATCAATCGATGCGGCAATCTGCCTGACGTGCTTCTTCGAATGTGTCCGCGCGTTGCGGGCATAGGGCCGAAGTGAAGATATTGCCTTTTCCATAACCTGCGTACTGCTCATGTTGCCCTCGAATCAAATGACCGAAGATGTTATACTAGACTGAACGCTGGACTTTGTCAATAGGGCGCGTATAATGCCGGTATTCTCAATTGAACGGACTGAGTGATGAGCTTCGCGGCCAAGTTGCATAACCTTCGCATTGCTCAGCGTTTGTCGCTTCAAAAGGTCGCCGATGAGGTGGGTGTCTCCAAGGCTCATGTGTTCAATTTGGAGAAGGGCATCACATCGAACCCTTCGATGGAACTCGTGGTCAAGCTGGCAGAGCTCTTTCGGGTCCGGGTCGCCGACTTGGTCGGCGACGACCCCGAAGCAGAAGACCAGCCAGCTGAAATAGTTGCCATGTTTCGCGATCTCAAAGGTCTCGAACCTGGAGACAGAGACATTATTCGCATGCTGATGGAGACGATGAAAAAGCGGCGGGATCAGAAGGATTGACGCTCAGCCGGCTCGAACTTGACGGCCTTGGTTCACCTGCCGAAATCGCTCGCCGGATTCACGAGCTAGCGCCCGACATGCCCCAAAACTTCACTATCGAAGATGTCTGCCGACAGCTCGATATCGAATCTATCGAAGAAAAGGCTGTAACCTCGTTCGAGGCGATGTTGCTGATGGACGAAAACAAGGCCTGGGGCGCGATTGTGTTAGCCGAAGGTCGCAAGCCGGAACGCCGGAGGTTCTCAATCGCGCATGAGTTGGGCCATTTCCTGATTCCTACCCATAAAGGCCATGCGGGTGACGGCTTCTCTTGCTCGATCGCCGATTTGCGGGTGGGCGACACACGTGAACACGATCGCCGTTTGCGAATCGAAGCTGAAGCCAACCGCTTCGCGGCACATCTCCTTATGCCACCCGCACGCATTCGGTCGGCGCTAACATCGCGGCAACCCGACCTACGGGAGATTGTCCGGCTAGCTGGCGAGTTCGGCGTCAGTAGGGAAGCGATGGCCCGCGGCTACATTGATGCCCATCGGGAAACCCTGGCGGTGGTCATTCTGCACGATGGACTTATCAATCGCACTTATCGCGGCGACGGATTTCCCTGGATTGAACCGCGATATCGGCAGTCCGCTCCAACGCGTTCGATCGCGACAGGGCACGATCTTCAACCGGGGCGGTATTCGGACATGGAAGAATGCGATCCAGAAATCTGGTTGAGCGACAACGGTGCCCGCCAAGTCGAAGTACTCAGCGAGCAAATTTTCGGGCAGCAAAATGGCTGGGCAACGGTACTGCTTCATGCTGAAATGAACGAAAGCTAAATCGCGGCGAGGCGAGGCATTCGCTTTCTGCAGCACGCAGCCTTTCGCTGTTCGTCGTGCCCAACTTCCCTGATCCCACGCAGATGTTTCCCTGTTCGCGTTGTTGGAATTCCCTGTTCAGCGTCTAGGGAATTTCATCCCGATACCCCAGTAAATCTGCCATTCTAAACCGTTTGCAAGCGGCAAAAATGAGCAAAAAAAGATGATTTCCCTGTAAATTCCCTGATAAGCAGGGAATTTGGAGCAGAGACCGTATCCAGCCGAACTGCAACACGCACCATAGCGCATTCTTACTGTGGATCCGCTTCTTGCGAGACAGCCATAAGACAGCCATCTGCTTGGATCTGCTGTTGGTGATACATTGGGAACATCGCCAATTGCGCCATTCAGTTCTGTCCATATCTAATTATCAATTGTGATGGCGGGTGAGGGGCCGGGAGCCGACGGTCAGCTTCTAAAACCAAAACACCGAATGGGCTTGAAACCGGCGATCTGTGTTGATGTCGGAAACCGCAACCACTCTCGACGGTCGTCAGATTAGCTGGGTTCAAATGCAATATTGTGTTTAAGAGTTCCCCGAATAGGGCTTCTCCGCGAAGCGAAGATCAGCGTCGTTCAGACAAATTAAATTGTCGCCTCAACGCGCGGCAAATTCGATCTTTTCAGCAGCCGCCCCCGACATAATGAAACCTATCGGTCTTTCAGTTTCCTCCTGAAGATGTGCTATGATGCTGGCTGTTCGGGCCAAGAGTGAAATGCCTTTAAGCGCCGCTAACGGGAAACCGACATCAAGCATGACAGCGGGTATCGCGCCGTTAACGTTGATGGGTAAAGGGCGGCCTATTGCGTCGGGCAAAACATCACGGATTGTGCAGAGCATTTCGATATGCTTGCCGACGATCCCATGCTCCTCGGCAAGTCGAAGTAAAAGGTTGGCGCGCGGGTCGCCACCTGAATGTTGCGGATGGCCAAAGCCGGGGATTGGCTTCTTCTCGGCGCGTAATGCCAATATGCTTTCTTTCGCGACGTTGGCGGCGATTGCATCAGGTTCATTCGCCGCCTTGACGCAATCGGCATAGAATCGTCCGGCGACCTCAGCGCTGCCCAGCACCACGCTACCACAGCCCAAAAGTCCGGCGGCCACCGCGCCATGGAATGCTTCGGGTGCTGCGGCATAGGTCATGCGCGAGGCGACAACACTTGGGACCAAGCCATGCTCTGCGATGGCGGCTAGCACTGCGTTGCAGAAGAACAGCTGCTTTGGTGTCGGCAATGTCCCGGTGACCAGCATCCAGAAGTAGCTGGTGAAATCGATCTTGCCGATAACATCCTCGCACAGGTCAAGCCCGCGGACAGTGATGCTCTCGGCATCCGAGGTGCAAATCGATGTAAAAGGTGCGTCCTGTTTGCCTATACGCATGAAGGTCTCCATTATTTCGTATTTCGAAGTTGATTTCGTTATTCGAATTTTATACGGTGAAGTCAAGTCTGGAGAGAAATATGGCAAAGCCGCTCAGCAATGTTACCGTAATGGAGATGGGCACATTCATCACCGGCCCCGCCGCCGGTATGCTACTAGCAGATTTGGGCGCGAACGTCATCAAGATCGAACAGCCCAAGGTCGGCGACCCGTTCCGCGCCTTTCGCGGTGGTCTCTACAGTCCGCATTTCCAGACCTATAACCGCAACAAGAAGAGCATTACGCTTGATACAAGGCAGCCGGAAGATTTGGCTGTGTTTGACAAGATGGTGTCGGGTGCTGACGTCTTTATCCAGAATTTCCGGCCAGGCGTAGCGGACAAGATCGGGGTTTCAGCCGCGCGGCTTCAAGCGCTGAACCCAAAGCTTATCTACGCGTCTATCTCGGGGTTCGGCAATGATGGCCCCGACCGCGACCGGCCTGCGTTCGATACTGTGGCGCAGGCGGTTAGTGGTTTCCTTCGTCTTTTGGTCAATCCGGTCCATCGCCGTGTTGTAGGGCCAGCGCTCGCGGATGCGACGACAGGTTTCTACGCAGCTTACGGTGTGCTGGCTGCACTGTACGAGCGCGAGCGCACGGGAAAAGGCCGCCTCGTCGAAACTTCGATGTTCGAAGCAATGGCGCATTTCAATCTGGATGATTTCACCCATTATTTCTCCGATAATCAGGTAATGGGCCCCTATAGCCGCCCGCATGTCTCGCAATCCTATGTGTTCGAATGCGCCGATGATTTGTGGATTGCGCTACATATGTCGTCGCCGCCCAAATTCTGGGAGAATTTGGCGACTGCTGTCGAACAGCCCGACATGCTGCAATTACCGATGTTCGAAAGCCGTGAGGCGCGGATCGCCAATTATGAAAAGGTCGTCGATTTCCTCGCGCCGATTTTCAAGACGCGCAGCCGCCCCGCATGGTGCGAAATACTGCGCAAGCTTGAGGTTCCGCATGCGCCGGTAAACACTTCCGAAGAGGTTATCGAATCCGAACAGGCCAAAGCGCTTCAGCTTTGCATCGAAGACGCCAACGGGCCGCATGGGGTATTTCGGACCATCAGATCGCCCGTGACTTTCGACGGGCAACGTGCTCTTGACGTGACCGCGCCGCCGGTGCTTGGCGCGCATGACGATGAGCTGGTTGCCCCGCTCAGAAGGACATTAGAAGGGATGTAATGATGCCGAAGCCCGCGAAGGACCCCGAGTATCTCTCGACACTCGAACGCGGTCTTTCCGTCTTGCGGGCTTTCGACGATCAGCACCCCGAAATGCGGCTGAGCGAAGTGGCGGCGGTGACTGGCCTGAGCCCTGCCGTTGCACGGCGCTGTCTCAACACATTGGTCGCTTTGGGCTATGTCGCGCAGCATGACCGCAATTTCCTGCTGAAGCCCGAGGTGTTGGCTTTTGGCTCGGCTTTCCATTCGTCGATGCATCTCGAACATGTCTGCGTCCCGCCGCTGCAGTCGCTGCGCGATGAAACCGGCGACAGCGCGTCGATGGCGTCAATTGCCGGTAGCGATGTGCTGTATTTGGCGCATGTCTCGACCAACCGCCGGATCCGGCTGGGTGTCAATGTCGGAACGCGGTTTCCGGCTCATGCGACATCGATGGGCAAAGCGATATTGGCCTTCTTGCCAGACGCGGAGATCGAAGAGTTTATGGCTGCGGCACCGTTCGAGAAATTTACCGAGCATACGGTGACGTCGGCCAAGGCAATGCGCGACCGTCTGCAAAAGGTGCGCGAACAGGGCTATGATTCTGCCTTCGACGAACTCGACTTCGGCATCGTGTCGGTCGCTGTCCCGGTGTTCGACGGATCGCGCCGTCCGATTGCGGCGGTCAACTGCTCGACCTCGACCACGCGCATTTCACAGGAAGACCTTATCAAATCGCGGCTGCCGATGCTGCGCGAGGCGGCAGCCGAAATCGAAGCAGCACTCCGAAGGTGGCCATCTTTGGTCCACGCATTGCAGCGGGAATCCACTTCATAAAAATTCGCATATCGAACTTGACTTCGACAATCGAACGAATTAGAGCGACGTGATACGCTTCGGCGATAGAAAGCGTTCGACACGAAACGGGAGATGGAGAATGGCGATTCAGTCAGCGAAATGGGCTTCTGCGGCCTTGTTACCCTTATTGGCCAGCACCCCGCTCGCCCCCGCCATTGTTCATGCGCAAGAAGCCACAGAGGTTACCGAAGACACACAGGAAATCGTCGTCAGCGCGCTTCGCCGCGACCAGAATTTGCAAGATGTGCCAGCCGCCGTCACTGCGTTCAATGCCGAGACCATCGAGAATGCAGGCATTGAGCGTCCTCTCGACTTCATCAACCTGACGTCGAACGTCAATCTGGTCGAAACCCAGAATTCGGGCAACGCCTTCATCATCATTCGAGGTATCACGCAGGCGCGTAACAGCGAGCCATCGGTTGCGGTGGTCATTGACGGCGTTCAGCAGGTCAATCCGGCGGCGTTCAATCAGGAACTGGTCGATATCGCGCAGATCGAAGTGCTGAAAGGTCCGCAAGGCGGCCTTTATGGACGCAATGCCATCGGCGGCGCGATCATCATTACCAGCCAGAAGCCGACCGATGAATTCAGCGGCAGCTTCAAGGCTGGCATCGACAATGGCTTTGGCTGGAATGTCCGCGCGGGCGTTAGCGGGCCACTGTCCGACACTGTCAAATTCCGCCTGTCGGGCTCGTATCGCGATACCGAAGGTTATCTGCGAAACACATTCCTTAATGAAGATGCCGATCCGGTGAAGGACTTGTCGGTTCGCGGCAATTTATTGTTTGAACCCGGCAATGGCTGGACGGCTGATTTCCGTGCGTCCTACGCAAAGCTTGAAACACAGGCGCTCTACTTCAACATCGTCAATGATGTAAACGACGTTAGCTTGCCGATCCGCGTAAACAACCGCGGTATTAACAACCGCGACATTCTGAACATTGCAGCGAAGTTTGCGTATGAAGGCGACGGTTTCACAGCAACGTCGATTACCTCCTACGACACCGTCAAGGAAATCCTCACCGGCGACGCCTTTGACTTCCGGCCGGTCAACGAATCCTTCTTGTTCCGTCCCGCCAATTCGCCCTTCGGGTTTGGCCTCGGTTTCGGCATCGATATTGCGCAAAGCCAATATCTGAATGTCAAAGCAGTCAGCCAGGAAATCCGCATTGAGTCTCCAAAGAATGACAAATTATTCTGGATGTTTGGTGGCTATTATATCGATACACAACGCTTCATTTCGACGGGAAATCTTGTCGATTTTGGCCAAGGTGTGTTCCCTGTTTACCGCTCGCCTTCGACCAACCCGTCCAGCCCGCAACAGACGTTTCTTGCCGACAGCCAGAACAACTTCGCCTGGGCAGTATTCGCCAATCTGGGTTATGAATTCTCCGACCAGTTCCGCGTCGACGCGTCGCTGCGGTACGACCGTGACAAGCGCGTCAACACCACGCTGACGCCGACAGCCTTCCTGCCCAACGTCCCTGGCTTCTCACAAGGTGCAACAGGCGAAAGGCGCCGCGCGACATTTGACGACCTTCAGCCGAAGGTAACGTTGACCTATCAGCCAACCGACGACGTGACGTTGTACGGCGGCTATAGCCGTGGGTTCCGCTCTGGTGGTTTCAACCAGACGGGCGTTGGCGGCGTGGCCGCCAGTAATGGCATTGTGGGGGTCTCCGACCTGTTCGAAGCGGAAACCGCGACAACGTTCGAGGCCGGCATCAAAACTCGCCTGCTCGACCGCAAGCTGACTTTGAATGCAGCGGCTTATTCGACCTTGTCGCGGAACAGCTATTTCTTTGTGTTCCTGGCGGCCAACTCGACGCAGAATTTGGGTAATGTTCCAAAGACGCGGATTCAGGGCTTTGAGCTGGAAGCCAATTTCCGGCCGACACCCGACATCCAGCTGAATGCAGCGGCGGGCTATACGTTCAGCGAGATCAAGGAATTTCCGGACGCCACCGCAATCGGCAATGAAGCGCCGCTGATTTCGCGTTACACCTATAACCTCGGCGCGCAATTCACGCCTGAGCTTAGCGTCGGCCTTAACGGCTTGCTCCGCGTCGATTATCGCCGCACTGGCAAGACCTGGTGGGAGCCATTCAATACCACGGTCCGCCAGCCCGTCGATTTGGTTGATGCACGCATCGGCGTAAACAGCGATAGCTGGTCAGTCGCGGCATTTGCCAACAACGTATTCAACGAGAAATATAACGCCGAATTTTCGCCCGGCGGCTTTGTCTTCAAGGCGCGCCCGCGTATCTACGGCGTAGAAGCCTCGTATAAATTCTAAGGAGTTCACATGACCAAAGTCCTCGTCCTTTATTATTCCAGCTACGGCCATATCGAAACGATGGCTGGTGCCGTTGCGGAAGGCGCGAGGTCGGTCGAAGGCTGCACGGTCGATGTGAAGCGTGTGCCAGAATTGATGCCTGATGATGTGGCCGCGGCAGCCCATATCAAGGTCGATCAGGCCGCACCCATTGCAACGCCCGATGAACTCGCCAATTATGACGCGATCATATTCGGCACACCCACACGCTTCGGCAATATGGCGGCGCAGATGCGCAACTTTCTCGACCAGACAGGCGGGCTGTGGTTCACCAACGCGCTGGTCGGCAAGGTCGGAAGCGTATTCTGCTCGACCGCCAGCCAGCATGGCGGACAGGAAACGACGATCACTTCGTTTCACACCACTCTGCTCCATCATGGCATGGTGATTGTTGGCCTGCCCTATACCTTCAAAGGCAACACCGAAATGGGCGAGATCAGCGGCGGCACGCCTTATGGCGCCACAACGCTGGCAGGGGCCGATGGCAGCCGGATGCCAAGCGAAAATGAACTGGCCGGCGCGCGGTTCCAGGGTCGGCATGTTGCCGAGATCGCCGGAAAGCTGGTATCATAAGTTGAAAATGTGATACCCAATTTTGAGAGACGAGGAAAACAGGATGAGCAGCGAAATTCTTGCCAAAAGGCTTCACCACACCGCCTATGTCACCAAGGATTTGGAAGCGACGCGCGCTTTTTATGAAGACGTGCTCGGGTTCCCGTTGATGGCGACCTATTGCGAAAAGGATGAGCTGTTCGGCAAGGAACGCACCTATTGCCATTGCTTCTTCGAAATGGCCGATGGCAGCGCGCTTGCCTTTTTCCAGTTTGCAGATCCCGACGATCAGGCCGAGTTCGGTCCCGAAATCCCCGAATCGCCGTTCATCCACATCGCGCTTCAGGTTGACCAAGAAGGTCAGGCCGAGCTGCAACGGCGGATCGAAGCTGCGGGCATCGTCGAACCGCAAACCTATATATTGGAGCATGGCTATTGCCGGTCGGTCTATGTCAAAGACCCCAATAATATGACGTTGGAATTCACCTATGACGCCCCAGAGGCTGCACCGCTTGACGCGCAACGCCGGGCAGATGCGCATGCGGAATTGAGCCGCTGGCTGGCGGGCAATCACACCAACAATAATCCGTTCCGGGCGATGCACGCCTGATCAAACGGTGTTGGTACCGGATCAACGCGAAGGTTCATACCAGCAGATCGCCGAACCGCATTGGGTCGATGTCGAAGGTGGGCAGTTGCATGTTCGCACATTGGGTGACGGGCCGCTGGTGATATTGCTGCATGGCTGGACGCTCGACTGGCGGATATGGTTACCGCAACTTCCATTGGCGCAGAATATGCGGATGGTGATGCCCGACCGGCGCGGCTTTGGGCGCTCGAATGCACCACCGGAACTTGCCGCCGAGTGCGATGATATAGATGCCATCGCCGACTATTTCGGCGCGAAGAAATTGTCAGTCATTGGCCTTTCGCAAGGCGCAGCAGTAGCACTCGATTACGCTCGCAGTCGTCCGGAGCGGCTTGGCACAGTTGTTCTCATCGGCGCACCGCTGCACAATGTAGTTCCCGAACAGAAGGACGCGCCGGAAATCGACCGTGCCGCCTTTTCGGCGCGGGTGCGTGACGGCAAAATTGCCGAAATGCTAACCGAATGGAAACGGCATCCGCTGACCCAAGTATCAAACGAGGCTCAGCACCTGCTCGATCAGATTTTGGCCCACTATGACGGCCGCGACCAAATGGTCGATCAAGAGCCCCTAGCATTTTCGCATTCCGACATTGTCGGATTGGCCATGCCGGTGTTGGCAATCGCGGGAGAAACCGACAGCCCGTGGCGCCAACAGGTCGCCAAGTTCATAGGAACTAATGCGCCACATGGTACAACCGAAATCATCCTAAATGCAGGCCACATCGCCAACCTCGACCAACCCGAAACCATCAATATGCTACTCGAGAAATTCTTGAGCCAACATCAAAAAGGAAACTGAAATGGCCAGTGCTGGACGCTTTTTGACCACCCATGTCGGCAGCCTGCCGCGCGAGGATGACCTGATCGAGATCATGTTTGCAAAGGAAGATGGGCTACCACTCGATATGGCAGCAGTTGATGCGCGCATTGCCGAAGCGGTCCAGTTTGTCGTCGACAGGCAGGTCGAAGCCGGACTCGACATCATCAACGACGGCGAACAATCAAAGCCAAGCTACGCGACTTATATCAAGGACCGGCTGAATGGCTTCGGCGGAACCGGCAACAGCTTTGCCTTTCAGGATATCGAGGATTTCCCGACCACCAAGGAACGCGTCTTTGCCGACCCGGGGCGCAAGCATCGCAAGACCCCGGCGTGCAACGCGCCGATCACCGTCAAAGACATGACTGCCGTCGAACGTGATGCGTCGGCGCTCAACGCCTCGCTTGCGAAACATGCGGGAAAGCAGGCCTTCATGAGCGCCGCCTCCCCCGGCGTCACGGCGCTGTTCTTCCGCAACGATTATTACAACAGCGACGAGGATTATGTCTTCGCCCTCGCCGAAGGGCTGCGCCACGAATATGAAGCTATCGCAGCGCAGGACATCATCCTGCAAATCGATTGCCCCGATCTGGCCATGGGCCGCCACACGCAATTCCGCGAACTGGATCTCAGCGGCTTTCGCGATAAAATGGCGCTCAATATCGAAGCACTCAACCGCGCAACGGCGAACATCGCGCCTGAGCAGCTGCGGATGCACATGTGCTGGGGCAATTACCATGGCCCGCATCATTGCGACGTGCCATTCCGCGACATCATCGACCTCGTCTGGCGCGCACGCCCACATGCGATTCAGTTCGAAGCCGCCAACCCGCGCCACGCGCACGAATATGCGATGTTCGAAGAGGTCAAGCTGCCCGAAGGCAAGGTTCTCATCCCCGGCGTCATCGAATGCCAGTCAAACTATATCGAGCATCCCGAACTGATCGCCCAGCGGATCAGCCGCTATGCGCATCTGGTTGGCCGGGACAATGTCATGGCCGGCGCTGATTGCGGGTTCAGTATCCATGTCGGCTCAGGCAGCGTGGACCGCAACGTCGTGTGGGCCAAGATGGCCACACTGGCGCAAGGTGCGAAAATTGCCTCAGCAAAATTCTGGTCGTGAAGCCGACTGCTAAATTATCATAATAATTTTGTGTGTGGGGAGCAGCACCGAACCGTTGGAGAATATTACGAGCGCGTGCAAAATGGGAAAGTTGCCGCAGCAGAGCTAATGGCAGGTGCAACCGGATTTGCTCATATTATCTAGCACGTCATCAGGAAGGGTACAGTTTTGCCGAAACGATAATGGTGTCGTGAAGCAAAAGGATAATCCCAAATATTCCGGGGAACCTTGTCCAGCTAGCTTTTGTTAGGCTTTAAAACCTTTTGAAAGTTCATTCTCTTGAAATATTCATACTTAATGTTGCCGTTGACCCTGCTCGCGGCGTGCCAACAAAATAGCACCAGCCCGAGAGAAAACGCAGTTGATGAAAAAATAGCCACGGCAAACAGCGGACTGCAATTTGTCGAGGCAGAAGGAAAATTGCCACCGCTGCCTGCAGAGCTCGACAAGATGCCGACACAGATTGCACTTGAGCGGCTGGGCTTTTCTCCTGGCGTAATCGATGGCAGAACCGGCGAGTCTTTGAAGATTGCGCTTAAGGGGTTTCAAAAGGCCAACGATCTCAATCAAACGGGCGAGCTGGATGCGGCGACCAGAGCCGCGTTCGACGGCACGCCAATGGTGCCGGCTACGCGGCTTGTCCGAATATCTGACGAATTTGCCAAACAGAAATTCTTTCCCGACCTGCCCAAGGATGCCGCAAAACAGGCAAAGTTGCCTGCGCTTGGTTACCGCAATATGATGGAAGCATTGGCCGAGCGGTTCCACACCACCCCCGAAACATTGGTAGCGCTCAATTCGCCTGATACCAAAATCGGCGCTGGCAAACTTATCGTGGTACCGAACGTCGCCGATGTCATGACGCCACGCGCTGAAGACGCGGAACGCGGCTGGGACAAGACACTGCAACTTCTGGGCGTTGCTCCGGAACAACCCGAAATCGAAACAATAGTGGTCGACAAATCAGACGGCTGGTTGCGTGCGTTGAGTGCCGACAACAAGATTATCGCGCAATTTCCCGTAACAACAGGCAGTTCGCGCGATCCTTTGCCGCTCGGCGGCTGGACAGTGAAGGGCGTCGCCCGCAATCCCGAATTTCATTACAATCCCAAATTGTTCTGGGACGTCAGCGACAGCAAAGAAAAGCAGTTGCTGCAACCCGGACCGAACAGTCCGGTCGGCGTTGTCTGGATCGACCTGTCAAAGCCGCATTATGGCATTCATGGAACCGGCGAACCTTCGACCATCGGTCGCGCCGAAAGTCATGGATGTGTGCGCTTGACCAACTGGGATGCTGCCAAGCTTGCAGGTATGGTGAAGCCGGGCACGAAAGTCATCTTCCAGAAATAGCTACCGTTGCAACATCGCCCGGTCCGACCAGTGCGCGTGCGTACCGCTCGAAATCTTGTGCGGAAGGGCGATGCGACACACCGGTCCTTCGGCAAATCGCTTGCAGTCGATGAGAATACATTCGGACGTCCCGCGATTTTCGTCGGTAACGAAACTCACCAGATAGCCGTCGTCTTCATCGGTCGAGCCAACACGCGGTGCGAACGGTGCCTCGCTGCCGTAGCGGCCATCCTCGAGTCTGACCTCCCAAGACTCACCGGTGTGCAAATCGTGCTTCACGAAACCGGTAAACAGGAACCAGCCGGGTTTTGACATGGTGCTGTAAGCGTAACGATAGGGCAGCCCCAGAAACCGCTGGTTCATCATGCCGAACTCAAGGATGCGGTCGTCGAGGCGCTCCTCTTTGGTGGTGCCATCGGCGAGGTTGAAACGCCAGCGGTGCAGCTTTGGTTTGAAGCTGTGTTCATCAACATAGGCCATCATATGCGCATATTCGCCGCCGCCTTCGATGGGTTGCGGATAGGGATCTTCCTCGAAATAACCGTCGAGTACCACTTCGTCGCCATCTTCATAAGCATTGATGAAGTGGAGCACAAAGGTAGGATCGGCTTCGAACCAGCGGATGTCTTCTGGCTGGCCGTATCGCGGAATCAACGCAAAGCGCGATGGCAGCCCTTCGTGCAGCCGCGTCACATGCACATCGCGCTTCAGCAATTCTTCATCCCAGAATAGGGGAAAGTCACACAATATCGACCAGTTTGGCGTGAACATCATGTCGTGCGGCAATCGCGGCCCGGGCAGCGGCACAGGGACATAATGGGCCAGATTGCCGTCTGCACCCACTACGCCGTAATGCATATAAGGCGCGTGTTTGGAATAATTGAAAAACAGCAGATCGCCCGTGCGCTCGTCGACTTTCGGATGCGCCGAAATGCCGTCGAGCGGTACCCATGAGGCGACGCCCTCCTGTTCCAATGTTTCAGGATCAAGCACATAGCCTTCGCCGCATTGGTAGAAGGTCGATACAGCCTTGCCCGCATGGACGATTATGTCGGTACTCGAACTATCCTTCAAACCGCCATGCGCGCCAAAGCCAGGACGTTTTGAGGTGCCGGTCCGGTCCATCAATCCGCCCCACAACGACCCACCCGCGTCCTGCTCGGCCTCAAAGCAGCGCGTGCGGACAAATCGGTTGCGATAGCTTGCCTTGCCGCCCGAAAAATCGATCTGGTGGATCATTCCGTCACCGTCGAACGGATGGTAGCGCCCGAGCGGCTGGTGCAACTGGTTTTCGGTATTGCGCAGATAAACGCCGTCGATGTCGTCGGGGATTTTGCCTTCGATTACGTCCAGATCGAACGCCGTCACTTCCTCATGTTGCGGCATCCACGCACCGTTCAAATAAGGGTGGTTGCTGGGTTGCAACGTCGATTTGACCGGTGGCAGTTTTTCTACAAGCATGCTTCTCTCCTGCCTGTCAGCCTAGGTCGAAAGTCACCCCTTGCGCAAGCGGCAGTTCGTTCGAGTAATTGATCGTGTTAGTTGCGCGGCGCATATAGGCTTTCCAAGCGTCCGAGCCGGACTCACGGCCGCCGCCGGTTTCCTTTTCGCCGCCGAACGCCCCGCCGATTTCCGCCCCCGAGGTACCGATATTGACGTTGGCAATGCCGCAATCGCTGCCTGCGGCTGACAGGAACCGCTCGCATTCACGAATATCAGTCGAGAAAATCGAGGACGAAAGGCCTGCGCCGACGTTGTTCTGCAGCGCGATTGCATCGTCCAAATCGGAGTAACGGAAAATGTAGAGGATCGGCGCAAATGTTTCGCGCAAAGCCGGGCCGGAATGCGATGTCATTTCGACCAGCGCGGGTTGGGCATAGACGCCTGCCCGGTTGAGGCGCTCGCCCCCCGAGATAACTGCTCCCTGCACCCGCGCTTCGTCCAACGCTGTTCGCATGGCGTCATAGGCTTGTTCGTCAATCAATGGCCCCGCCAGATTATTGCTCTCGAGCGGATCGCCGATATTCATTGACGCTGTCGCAGATTTGAGCGCCCCGACAAAGCTACCATAAATCGCTTCGTGAAGGAACAATCGGCGCAGGCTGGTACAGCGCTGCCCGGTGGTTCCGAAAGCCGAGAACAGTACGCCGCGCAACGCGAGTGCAGTATCGGCCTTGTCGCTTATGATAGCCGCATTATTTCCTCCAAGTTCAAGGATGGTCCGGGCAAAGCGTGCGGCGGCGACCTGTCCCACTTTGCGGCCCATTGCAGTGCTTCCAGTTGCCGAAATCAGCCGGATACGTTCATCGGCCACCAAAGCCTCACCAACACCCCGCCCGCCTTGCAGAACTTGCGACAGAAAAGCAGGCGCGTCATCAAATGTCCTCAACGCCTGCTCAAAGATCGCCTGCACTGCAACTGCCGTCAGCGGCGTTTTCTCTGAAGGCTTCCAAATCACGCTATTGCCGCAGACCAATGCCAGCGCAGCATTCCAAGCCCACACCGCAACCGGAAAGTTGAAGGCGGAAATCACAAGCGTTGGCCCCAATGGATGCCATTGCTCCATCATCCGGTGCCCTGGCCGCTCACTAGCAATCGTCAGCCCGTGCAGTTGGCGCGATAGGCCAACCGCGAAGTCGCAAATATCGATCATTTCCTGCACTTCGCCCAAGCCTTCGGACAATGGCTTGCCGCATTCGATTGTGACCAGCCGGGCGAGCGCATTCTTGTTTTCGCGCAAGGCATTGCCGAACAGGCGCACGAGTTCACCGCGTCGGGGCGCAGACACAACACGCCAATTATGAAACGCCTCGTTCGCATGTCCACAAGCGTTGTCGATATCTAAAAGTGACGCGGTAGACACAGAACCGATTACGGTACCGTCGATGGGCGAATGCGACAGCATATCGCCCATCGCCGTCGTCCCAAGTCGCGTCAATATTGTCTGTACGTCGGTCGCCAGCGTCACACCCGTCTCCTATTTGACTGCCTGCCAGATAGACGCGTCACAGGCATTTTGCCAGCTTGCCCGTAGCGCGCAAAAAGTCTAGCGACCGCGCAACATTTGGAGACATGATATGGCCGAGATGGCAGCTTTCGATTGGTCCGACCCCTTCCGTTTGGACGATCAGCTTACC
>JBGSVG010000364.1:0-4162 GCA_041753095.1 Sphingorhabdus sp.
GGCGGCGCATTGCTGGCGGCGAAACGCTTTGAATCGACCAATGGCATCTGGACTCAATTGGCGCGTTATGCGCCGATGGCACTGGCGCTGGTACAGCTGTCGCTGCTGCTGCCAAAGATGGAATTCTCGGTCATCGCATGGTTGTTCTATTTTGCGCTTTCGACGCTTGCCATCATCATTGCATGGCGTGAGAAAGCCCTTCTGCCGCTGGTGGCTGGTGCGCTTGTGCTGGCGGTGGGGCCGTTCGGGCTTGCGTGGGCGGAAGTCGGGTCCAGCCCAAGCAACATCGCCACAACAATCGGTCTGGTCGCGTTGTTCGGTGTTGCTGGCCATGTTCGAGCAAGACAGGCCGCGGACAGCACTACCTATTGGGCGATAATCGGGCTCGCGGCGCCTGTGCTGTGCTGGTTTACAGCATATTTGTCGCATTCGACCAATACCGACCAACTATGGGCCGGATTAGGACTGTTAACCGCACTCCCAGCTGCATGGACAGCGTGGGAATGGCATGCGAGCAAGCGCGAGACCGCCGTTCAAATATGGGCTACAGGTGCCGCTGCGCTGATGCTGTGGATGGCGGCAATTCTGCTGTTCGATGACGATTGGTCGGCGAGCTATACCGCTGCCGTTGCCCTTGCAGTCGCCGCCTGGGCCAAGGTTACCGGTGGTCGGGCAGAACGCCGACTGAGCTGGATACCGCTGGGCACCGCGATGATCCTGACAAGTGCGTTGTCCTATCAATTTGTCGATGCGATTGGCGCATCACTATCAGGAGCAGGCGCGATATTCGACCGGCTTCCGCCCGTGGCCGAATCTGTCAGGACGACGCTGATCCCTGCGCTTCTGATTGCAGCGGTCACTTGGGGTGCATATTTTGCCACCGGACCAAGGACACGCCAGCTTGCCTTCGTCGTCGGGGGTGCAGGTGTCACGGCGTTCCTGTGGTTGGTTGCCAAACAGGTCGCAGAAATTGTTTCACCATCCGACTTCATCCGCTTGGGCTTCGCCGAGCGCGCGGTGTTTACCCAAATGCTGTTTGCCCTTGGGTGGCTGTTATTGGCACAAGCCAAAACGCATCCTGCTTGGCCATCGCTTCGTGCTGCGGGATGGGTGCTGTCCGGCGCCGCGTTGTTCCGTGTGGTCTGGTTCGATCTGCTGGTGCACAACCCGGTCATGGACGCACAGGCCGTCGGCCCAGTGCCAGTTGCCAATCTGTTGACCGGTCATCTGGCGCTGGTCTCGCTATGGCTGTGGTTGCTGGCACGCGAGGTCCCGCCGCGACTGTTGCTTGCTGTGCAAGGTCTTTCGTTGGGTGCGATGATCGTCACCGTGCTGGCGACGATCAGACAGGCCGTGCAAGGCACTCTTGTATCGGGGGCAGGCGTCGACACGGGCGAAAATTACCTTTATTCCGCCGGTCTCATGTTGCTGGCCATCGGCTGGCTGGTGTTGGGAATGAAGCGCGAAAGTAAGCTGTTACGTGTTGCCGGGTTGTCGCTGCTAACAGTGGTGACGTTGAAAGTGTTTCTTGTCGACGCGGCTGCGCTGACCGGGTTGCTTCGTATCTTGTCGTTCCTTGGTCTTGGCATTGCGTTGATCGCCATTGGCTGGGCTTACGGGCGGGTGATGGGTTTGCGTCAGGATCTTAAAACGCCATAGATTGCGGCGTTGCTGGAACAAGTTGCGGCGTACCCCGTTTTGTTCCCCAAGGAGCAACATATGGCGCAGATATTGGACATTGCAGGCAAACCGCTGCCGCCACGCAATCGCTCGAAGCAGCGGTTGCGGGCGCAGGATTTACGCGACCTTGCCAAAATTGTCGTCATGATGTTGCTTATAATCACTGGCTATTTCCTGTTTGCGCCGGCGCGCGACGCCGCACGCGATATCCGTGCTGCGGCTTCACAGAACGCACAGGGCTGACCTCAAAAAGCTTGGACAAAGCCGCCGCTGCGCTTTACCGCCGCCGCCCATGCTCAAACGCCTTTATGACTGGATGATGGAAAAGGCGGGACATGCGCATTCCGAGCGCTGGTTGTTCCTCTTTTCCTTCGTTGAATCCAGTTTCTTTCCAATTCCGCCACACCCGCTGCTCGGACTTATGTGCCTTGCGCGTCCGGACAAGGCGCTGCGTTATGGCGCGGTCTGCACATTGGCTTCGGTGCTAGGCGGATTGTTCGGCTATTCGATAGGGTATCTGGCTTACGACACCATTGGCATCAGCCTTTTAAAGGCTCTTGGGCTGTGGGAAAGCTTTCCTGCAGCAGCCTGCTATTTGCGCGAATTTGGCGCAGAAATCATCTTGATCAAAGGCGCGACGCCTATCCCGTTCAAACTGCTAACGCTTACCGCTGGCTTCATTCATATGGATTTGTTCACCTTCATTTGGGCGAGCATACTCAGCCGCGCATTTCAGTTCATGCTGGTCGGTTTCCTGTTCTGGAAATTCGGCCGCCCGATAAAGGCCTTTATCGACAAATATCTTGGTTGGGTGACAGCCGCATTTTTGGTGGCTGTAGTCGGCGGCTTTATTGCATTTTCGATGCTTGCAGGCGGCGGTGCCGAGAAAAGCGACAAATGTTCGCTGGCTATGTCTATGGAGAAGATGCGGGATCCGGTGTAGCTGAACTGGGCAATCGCTCATTAAGACTGATATCGTCGCAAGAAACTAAGGATTTTAGCGGTTGGACAAAAATTCGCAGAATGTCGTTAAGTTCATCGCCACCATCACGTTGGCGGCATTGCTGATTATGGCGGCCCGTTTTTATGCCGAAGCCCAAAAGGAACCGATGCCTTCGGCTCCCGCCGAGCCAGTTACCCAACCGGTGAAAATCGATGCAACGCCTCAGGCCAAGCAACCTCCGCAAACACCGGCGCAGAATGGTCAGCCGGCAATTGCTGAAGAGCAGATTCCCGCCATCACCGGGGAGCCAAGCGTCAACATTGAATCGAGCGAGCCAGCCCAACCTGAAGCGTCATCTTCCGAAAACAGTGACTAGCGCGCGAATATTTGACTATCGTCGGCAAAGGCTTTGAATTCCAGAGCATTGCCGCTCCGGTCGTAAAAGAACATCGTAGCCTGCTCACCCACTTCGCCTTTAAAACGGATGTGCGGTTCGATGCCGAAATGGACATTATGCGCTTTTAACCGCGCGGCCAGATCATGCCATTCGGACATTGTCAGAACCACGCCGAAATGCGGAACCGTGACGTCATGGCCGTCCACCGGATTGTGCGTTGCGACCGCTCTCGCGGAAGAATCGAGATGCGCTACGATTTGATGCCCATAAAAATTGAAATCGATCCAGTGGTCCGACGACCGCCCCTCGGCGCAGCCCATCATTTCGCCGTAGAACGCTCTCGCCTCGGCCAGATCATGTACCGGAAAGGCAAGATGGAAGGGCCGCAAGTTCGATGGTTGCGTCATTGCGCTTTTACTGGCTTTGGCAAAGGCACATTAGCAGCGTCCGCTATCGCCAGCTCGGCTTTCATCTGTCGGCTACAGGCGGCAACTGCCTCATTATCGATGGCGCGGGTCGCACGCGATTTGGCTGATTCGTTCATCGCAACCGCCACCAGCTCACGGGGCTGCCCGGTTTCGAACATGATCCGGTCGCCGACAATCCCGGCCCAGCGCCTACCGTTCGTTTGCACATCAGTGCCACCCACAGCCCCACGCTTTTGCGCCTGTGCCAGCACGGCAATTTCGACCACACATGATATGTCGCGCTGATGGGTTTCGGTGAGTGCGGAAGGCGCGGCAAAAGCTAAAGCGAAAAAAAGCATATGGACGAATTAGCAGAGGTTGGCTGAACCGCAAGCAACGACGCGCAATGGTCGATTGCATTTGTAATATTGCATAGGCAAAGACCCGACGTGCAGAAAATCTCCGCTTTGTTTCAGAACTATCCTCGCTGGGCCGCGTTGGTCGCAGGCGCGATTTCGGCTTCGGGATTCGAGCCTTGGGGGCTGTGGCCGCTGACGCTGATCTGCTTTGCGTTGTTTATTCATCTCGTCGCGAAGGCGGATAGCGGGCGGCGGGCGGCGATCATTGGCTGGCTGTTTGGCGTCGGTCATTTTTCGATTGGCAATCAGTGGATCGCTGTCGCCTTCACGTTTCAGGCAGCAATGCCCATCTGGCTGGGTTACTTTGCGGTCGTTG
>JBGSVG010000365.1:0-6078 GCA_041753095.1 Sphingorhabdus sp.
CAACAAGGCGTTCGACCTGATGCACGCAGGCGAGAGCATCCGAAGTGTTGTGGTTTACTGATTTATTAGGAGAGAAAATATGTACAGTCACATGATGGTGGGCAGTAACGACATTGCCCGTTCAAAGAAATTTTACGATGCAACCTTTGCTGCAATGGGCGGTAAGGAAGGCATGCAGGACCCGAAGGGGCGCCTGATTTATATCCACAACGGTTCGATGTTCCTTGTGACACCGCCAATCGACGGCGGACCCGCAACGCATGGCAATGGCTGCACTATCGGTTTCGGCATGACTCCGGAGCAGGCCAATGCTTGGCATCAAGCTGGCATCGATAATGGCGGCACGGCGATTGAGGATCCCCCCGGCGTGCGCGAAGGCAATGGCATGAAACTGTATCTGGCATATCTGCGCGATCCCGATGGCAACAAGCTCTGCGCGCTCCACCGCGTCACCGACTAAGCCGAAATTGACGCCATGAATGATGCTGAAGCGCGGCTATATGCCGATCTGGCCGCGCTCGGCATCGATTATGAGGTGTATGAGCACGCAGCCGTCTTCACCGTCGAGGACAGCAGCCAGCATACGCGGCATATAAATGGCGCGCATACCAAGAATCTGTTCCTGAAAGACAAGGCTGGCGTCTTTTGGTTGGTGACCGTTCCCGACGACGCGCGGGTCGATCTGAAAGCATTGCCCGACGCTGTTGGCTGCGGCCGTGTCAGCTTTGGCAATGCGGAAGATATGCAGAAACTGCTCGGCATTTCGCCGGGGTCTGTCACTGCGCTTGCTGCGATCAATGACATAGGTCGCGCGGTATGCCTCGTGCTAGATGAACGACTGGCGAAGGCGGATATCATAAACTGCCACCCTTTGCGCAACAGTGCGACACTTAGCCTTGCGCCAAATGATCTCATTCGCGCATTGACCCATTGGCGGCATATACCGATAGTTGCCCCGATCCCCACACTTGGAGCCTGCATGACACTCGAAACAATATCGACAAACACCGCCTTTGGCGGCGCGCAGGGCGTCTACAAACATAGTTCGACCGCGACCGGTACAGACATGACATTCTCGGTGTATGTTCCGCTGCGCGAACCGGGCGCGAAGTTGCCGGTTGTCTGGTATCTATCCGGGCTTACTTGTACGCACGCCAATGTGACCGATAAAGGCGAATATCGCCGCGCTTGCGCAGAATTGGGCCTGATCTTTGTTGCGCCAGACACCAGCCCGCGCGGGGAAGGCGTGCCTGACGATCCGGACGGTGCTTATGACTTCGGGCTGGGCGCGGGTTTTTATGTCGATGTGTTGGTCGATCCTTACGCAGCACATTATCGGATGCGCACTTATGTCGAGAGCGAACTTCCCAAGCTTGTTGCCGAACATTTCCCTGTCGATACCGAGCGGCAGGCTATCATGGGGCACTCGATGGGCGGACATGGCGCGTTAACGGTCAGTTTGCGCAACCCCGGCCATTATCGATCAACCTCGGCATTCGCGCCGATAGTTTCACCGATGAACTGCCCGTGGGGCGAAAAGGCGCTGAATGGATATCTCGGCAGCGACCGAACATTGTGGGAAGAATATGATGCATGCACCCTGATCCGCAACGGTGCGCGGCTACCCGACCTGCTGGTCGACCAAGGCGATGCGGACAACTTCCTGACTGAGCAGCTCAAAACGCATTTGCTGGTCGAAGCATGTGAGGTTGCGGGGCAGAAGGCGACGGTTCGTATGCAACCCGGCTATGACCATAGCTATTATTTCATCTCGACCTTCATGGCCGAACATCTCGCTTGGCACGCCGAACGGTTGAAGGCCTAGCATATTCCTACTAGGCGGGATAATGGCAGGTATGAAATGCGGGTGTAGCTCAATGGCAGAGCAGCAGCTTCCCAAGCTGAATACGGGGGTTCGATTCCCCTCACCCGCTCCAAAATCCTGTTTGCGTATGTGCGCTAATGGTTGATTTTCCGCAGAATTCTGCTAGTTTTGAGGCATTCGCTGGTTGCTGGTGAATGCCTCTGAATGCGGGTAACCGGACAATATGGGGGCATTATCGGGGGCCTTTTTCAAAACCTCATTTTGCGAGGCCCCCATATGGCGCTCACCGATACCGCTGTCCGTAATGCAAAGCCAAAGGACAAGCCCTACAAGTTGGGCGATGCACAGGGATTGTATCTGCTAGTTAATCCTAAGGGCAGCAAATTGTGGCGCGTCAAATACCGGATGCACGGTGCTGAGCGTAAGCTGTCTCTGGGGTCTTATCCCGAGATTACGTTGGCAGGTGCGCGGGGCGCGCGCGATGAAGCGCGCAAGCATCTCGCCCAAGCGGTTGATCCCAATGCGGTTAAGAGGCAGACACGGATTGATGCCAGCGTTCGCGCGGGGAATAGTTTTGCCAAGGTCGCTGAGGAGCTGATAGAAAAGCGCGCCAAGGAAGGCTTGGCGGAACCGACATTGGAGAAGCACCGCTGGCTGTTAAAGCTGCTCGGCACAGAATTTGGCGCACGTGCCGTAGCCGACATCACACCGCACGAGCTTTTGCACGAGCTTCGCAAACAAGAGCGCCGTGGCCGTCTGGAAAGCGCCAAGCAGTTGCGGGGCTTTGCCAGCAGAGTGTTCCGTTATGCAGTTGCAACGGCGCGCGCTGACCGCGACCCGGCACAGCTGCTTTTGGGTGCCTTGGTTACCCCGACCGTCCGGCATTTTGCTGCGATTACGGACCCGCAGACGTTCGGCGCGTTGCTGCGCGCGATAGATGTCTATGAGGGCGACCCTGCCGTCATGGCGGCACTCAGTCTGACCCCGCATGTGTTTCAGCGGCCAGGTGAACTGCGCCGAATGGAATGGGCAGAGATTGATTCTGATAAGGCGGTCTGGACGATACCAATATCCAAGATGAAAATGCGACAACCGCATTCGGTGCCGCTATCTCGTCAAGCTCTGGCTATTCTGTCTGACATCCAGCAACTGACAGGCAATGGCCAATATGTTTTCCCTTCGGTGCGTACAAATGCCCGCCCGATCAGTGAGAACACAATCAATGCGGCATTGCGCCGGATGGGCTATCCCAAAGAGCAGATGACCGCCCACGGGTTTCGGACGACGGCGTCATCGCTTTTGAACGAGTCTGGAAAGTGGAACCCCGATGCCATCGAGCGCGCGCTTGCGCATATGGTCGCAGGTAGTGTGCGGCGTATTTACAACCAGTCGCCCTATTGGGCAGAAAGGGTTGAAATGGCGCAGTGGTGGAGCGATCATATCGACGAATTGCGCGCAGGCGGAGAATATTAACGAAAAGGATTGCGATATGGCCGAGAATGAACGTTCGCTACGGCAGATCGCGGCGCGGGTTTTGAACCGGGACACCGAAGAAGGACTTGAAGAGCTCGACCGGATCGCCTGCGGGATTGATGTCGCAATCAGGCGGCACTATATCGCATGCGCAACCTTGTTCTTGCTGTTCGGTCTCTTGTTTGCGGCCAGTATAATAAACTGCCTAGGACTCATGCAGTCCGGCGGTTCGGTGAACGATTACGATTTGCTGGTTTTTTTTTGTTCGGGCTTGGCACTTTGGCCCCGTTACTTTTCTGGCGAAGTTACCAATATGGAATCGGTCAGGTACGCAATCCCAAAGCCCCGATATATGCGGGCGCAAGCAAGGCCTCAATCGCAAGTCTCGAAAAGCTCTTTGCCTACCTGCAACGGAAGAACGCGCCGCAGAGCTATGTGCGCCGGAGAAACGGAACGCGGCGTGACCTGAACCGTCGCCACTATTTCGGGAGCTTGCGCGGCTTGCTTTTGGCTGAAGATGCCAATGTCCGTAGCGGGTGCCTTCCCCCGCACGGGTTTTGGCTTTCACAGCTGATATACATCGATGCTGATCCAGACGCGATCATCAAGGCCATCAATGCAAAGCCGAAAGCTGGAGGGCGAAAGAAGGAATTCAGCTACGCAAATATGCTGCTGCGACTGATCGATCATCCTTCGCTCGCAAAAATCGAACTCGGAAAACATGGCAGTCAGGCCCAGCTGATGAACCTGATTCGCGATTTGTGTGACCCGAATGACGAGGACGGACTGGGCATTGCCGTGCCGGAGGAGACCACATTGCGGCAATTCGCGAAGGATATTGAAGCGGCTTTGCAGAAAAATCGCAGCTACAAGAAATAATTCCCGTCCACGGGTTGCCGAGGAATCCCCAATTTCCGCCATTGGCGCATCACATCTATTTGCGCTTTTTACCCTCAGTCGCAGACCTCTGCGGCCTTGCGGTTACCGTGCGACACGCTCACGGACTTGCTTAACCTGACACGTCTCTCGCCAATGTTTGGCGACCAAGGAGACAAACATGGAACCAATTGCAATCTCTATCAACGGCGCAGCCAAGGCTTTGGGTGTGGGGCGCTCGTCAATCTACGGCCTGCTTAAATCTGGTCGGCTTGAGTCGATCAAGATCGGCAGGCGAACGCTGTTGACCACAGCGTCGATCAGCCGGTTGGCGCGCGGTGAAACCGGTCAACAATCTGACCGGTAACGGCGGTGCGGACCAAATCCGCGCGCAGACACCGACACACCATAACTCCCAATTTCTTGAAAGGCACAATCATGCCCCTACATTCTATTGCTCGCCGTCTGTTTGGCTGGCCAATGATCACTATAAAATACCGTGCCCATTGGCGCGTGATGATCCACACGCACCCGTTAATTCTCAAACTGATCGAAGACAACGAAGACGGCGATACCAGGCGCGCCTCGCTTGCCGAATGGTACCGTGCCGAGCGCCCTGTCGTGGATATGCTACGCGGCAAAACTTCGCTGTTACGCATCGACGGTCCACGTCGGTATATTGGCCGCGAAGAGTTTGCGATGGGTGCATTGATCGAAAGTCCCGGCGTCACAGCGCATCTTGATCCGGTTGACACGCTGCATCTTGAGAAGCGTGTTCGTGGGGCAATCGAGAACGAAATTGTTCGCTGGATTGCAGAGCATGGTTTGCAGGCTTGCCCGCCGGTTGAACCATGTGTCAATCGTGCCATCGCTGACCCCGAGGCCATGCAGCGTATGACCGATTGGATGGACCGCAGCCGCTGGACCGAGGAGCAATCATATGTCCGGTAATCTCACAAAATGGAGCAAGAAAAGAGGCTGCGATACTACGTATCGAGCCAGAAGTTTTGATACACACCCTACGCACGGGTGCATGCCTAAATTCCGCCAGTATTTGAGGGTGCGATCAGGGTGCGCTTGCCGCGTTCAGCTTACTACCCCCACATTTAAGCGACATTACGAGGGTGCGATCCGCACCCTCGCGGGAGCGCGGCTATGAAACATATCCAGCATTCGGTTCGGCTTAGTCCGGCACTCAATCGCACCCTTTCCATCCTTGCCGAACAGCGCGGCATGACCTGTTACCAGATGTTAAAGCGCGCCATCGAACAGGGGTTCGCTGCGATGACCGATGCCAAATCTGACTGGTCGGGCGTCGCCAATATGGGTAGCGAACTGGCCGCATTATCAGCCCGCTTGGATTTGGTTGAGGCGCTTGCAGATCGCGGCTTGTTCACGGCTAGTGCTGCCTATGTCTATGCCAGACGGGCGGCACTTCGCGGCGATAGTGATGCTGAAAATACCGACGCGTCGATGGGTGAAGCGGCACAGGCAGCGTATAAACGCCAGCGAGCATTGGCAGCGGAGGCATTGTCATGAGCCGCGATCACGACAATCTGCTGCGCGGCCAAGGCCTGTTCCGGCAAGCCGTCTCTGGCTTTGCAACGCGCTGGAAATTCTATCTCTGGACTACCGTTGGCGTTGCAGCACTTGGCGGCGTCGGTGTGCCTATGAACACGGTCGAACCGTGGCAATTAAAATGCGCCTATCAGCATGGACAGGGCAGCTTCGTCACTTGGATTGCCAGTGGCAGGACCGATCCCACGATCACCGTCAGTTCGGGCGGTCAGATCGGTCAAGTTCCAGCAAGCGTCCTTGCCAATGATCCGGTGTGGCACCGATGCTGGGATGATTTGATGAGCAAGTCCATTCTCGGAAGCGCGCTTGGCGGACTATTGGGCTTT
>JBGSVG010000366.1:0-1552 GCA_041753095.1 Sphingorhabdus sp.
CCCGATGGCGGCGGTGACGACAGCTTCGTCCACATCTCGGCTGTTCAAGCTGCCGGCATGCACTCGCTCGATAAAGAGCAGCGCGTGAACTATGAAGTTGAAGTTGGCAAAAACGGTAAGGCTTCGGCCATCAACCTGTCATCTGCTGACTGATTAAACGCTTCATTGCGAATAGAGAGGGGCTGCCGAAAGGCGGCCCTTTTTTATTGGCTACGCGGTTCGCTGCGCCTGTCGGCTATGCGGCGCTCGCCTTGGCGGCGTTCCGGGCCAGCATAATTGCTGTCGGTTGACGTCCTGCGGTCGCCTCGGCGGCGGTCTGCGGGTGCCTTTTTCTTTTCTTCCAGGTGGTTCATCGTCAACCCCTCAGATAATGCATGTTTTACATAAACTGACAGTTAGCTGACAAAAGTTAATATAACTTTGGTATTAGGTCTGGCGTGATCGGCATCACGCCATCTTGTCGCCCAAGATCCATGCCCAAACCAAAAGCGTCATTACTCCGCCGGTAAACGTCGCGATGACAGATTGGCGTAACAATCTGCTTTGTATGTCGACGGACGCGATAAATGCCGCGAAGAGGCGCTGACGCAGACCTTTATCATCACCGTCCAAACCCTCGCTGTCGAATTCTTCACCCAGCAAAAGTGCACGAAGGCACAATGCGCTTGAGATGATGAGCGGAACAATGCCGATCAGACTAGCTATCGTCAGAGCGGGCTGCGTCGCGGCATCGACACTTAATGGCGCACCGGGGCTGGCCGAAATCGGATGCGTACCGATTGTGACCATCAACGCGTTAAACGCCAACATACCGCCGATCCGTACTGATAGATCGAGATCACGGTTTTCCAGAAATTCCAGATCGGCAATAAAGCCTGCGTCAGGGGGCGTATCGCGCATAAGCTGGAATGCGCGCAGGCGGGTCCGGAACGATTGCCGTTTCATATCTCAGAGTTAGCGCGCGCATTGGGTTCGCGCAATCCGGCGCTAGTCGAACAGTTCTTCCAGAAAGGATTTTTTCCGCTTCTTATACGGATGCCCATGACCATAGCCTTGGTGATGACTGAAATCCTGCGGGGCATATTCAGCCAAGGGCGGTGCACTTTGACGGGGCGGCGGCGGGGATTGTTCCACCGCGCTGCGTTCTATAATCTTGTCGAGTTCGCCACGATCAAGCCATACACCGCGACATTGCGGGCAATAATCGATTTCGACGCCCTGACGGTCGCTCATGACAAGCGGGACTTTGCATACCGGGCATGGCATTCCAACGGCTGCGTTCATATGCGGGACTCCTCTTCATCTGGTTGAAGCGGTCCGACATCATCATTCGCCTGAATGATCAGAGGGGTCCGGCCCGCCTTTTGAATTTGGGAGCAGCCCGGGTTTATTTCAAGTCCGAATGTCAGTTGATAACAGCGCCTGTCATCCACATCAGCGACAACGCAATAATTGCCAGTCCCAATGAAATTGCCAGAACATAGCGAACACCCTGGTTTTTGACACCAGCGCTCGCCTCTTCTTCGGTTACGTCGATTTGATCGCCGTCTTT
>JBGSVG010000367.1:0-4449 GCA_041753095.1 Sphingorhabdus sp.
CCGAGATGCTTTGCGCCGGGCCAGAGCAAGAACACCAGAATCGGTACCGCTAATATCCGCGAAAGGGTCAATATGTTGGGAAGGCTCAGCATCATTTACCGATAGCGTCATGTTACCGCAAAATCACGCGGCTATTTGCCAAATACAAGAAAAGCGCTTTGTCGAGTAAGCGGGGGCCGCTAAGGCACGGCAAACAACGAGAAGGGGTTTCGGACAACATGTCGACGTCATTGTCGTTGCTGAACAAGCGACGCTTCCTACCGCTGTTCGTAACCCAACTGCTTGGTGCCTTTAACGACAATCTGTTCAAGAACGCGATGGTGCTGTTTGTCGTCTATGGCGTGTACAATGACGAGAAAGCAGAGGCGTTGTTCAGCGCGGTCGCGACCGCTGTGTTTATCATCCCGTTTTTCCTGATGTCCGCACTGGCCGGGCAGCTCGCTGATACACGCGACAAGGCGCAAATCATCCGGATCGTCAAATTCTGCGAAATCATCATCATGCTGGTTGGCGGGATTGGACTGGTCATGGCTTGGCTCGGCTTTGCGATCAATTTGGTCGCTATTCCGCTGATGATGCTGGCGTTGTTCGCGATGGGCATTCACTCGACCTTTTTCGGTCCCATCAAATATGCAATCCTGCCGCAGCATTTGAAAGAAGATGAAGTATTGGGCGGCACCGGCTTGGTAGAGGCCGGGACTTATATCGCGATCTTGGTCGGCACGATATTGGCGGGTGTTATCGAAGTTGAATGGGCCGCGCTCGGCGTCGTCATCACCGCAGTCATCGGCTATTTTTCCGGCCGGCAAGTTCCACCGGCCCCGCCTGTACATGCAGAAACCGGCATCGATTGGCACATTATCCGGTCCTCGGTAACGCTCGTCAAAAGCACGATGCACATCCGCAAACTATATCTGGCGATTGCCTCCATCAGCTTTTTCTGGACCATTGGCGCAGTACTCTTTATCCAGTTTCCGCCGCTCGCCAAAAATGTCCTTGGCGCCGACAAGGAAGTGGCCAGCCTGTTTCTGGCGATATTCTCCATAGGCATTGCTATTGGCTCGGTTGCAATCAACCGTTTGCTGAAAGGTCAGGTATCGGCACGATATGCACCCGCGAGCGTCATCGTCATGGGGCTGTTCGTGGTTGCCTTCCACATTGTGTGCCGCAACTGGCATGTAATTGGTGAAGGCGAGCTTTATAATATCGGCGGCTTTGTCGCTCATCCCGACGCGATACCGTTATTGCTGTCATTGCTGGGCATCGCTGTCGCCGGCGGTATGTTCGTGGTGCCGCTTTATGCGTTTCTGACCACAACAGTGCCCCAGGACCAGACCGCGCGGACCGTGGCTGCGAACAATATCGTGAATTCCGGCGCGATGGTTATCGGATCGCTGATCGCCCTAGGATTGAGCGCGGCGGGTTTAAGCATCGTCAATCAATTGCTGCTTGGCGCCGCCATGTGCCTGATATCGGCATGGCTGGCGTGGAAGCTTGACCGCGCGTGTGACTGATCAGGCAATAAAGCTCGTAATCGCCACGAAGAACGCGCTGAAGCTCAGCATGAACAGATGTGTGTCCTCTTTACGCCACCAACGCTGCGGTTGTGGCGCGACAAGCGTCATATCGAGGGCGGGTGGTGGCAGCATCCGGCGAAACGGATGACGGGCTGCTTCGTTGCGACACACTAATCTTCTTTTCATCATGATGTGACGTTAACGATTTGTTAGGGATATTGGCCATGCCGAAAAATGGTTAATATTGGCCAGCCTGGGGACTGTCCCGAACTGTTACACCCGCTGACATTGCATTAACCATGATGATGCAGAACATGGCATAACATGTCGCTGCAATGCTACGGAACGCAGAACAATTATCGGAGTTCGACCAACATGGAGCGCACAGCCCTTTTTGCAGTAACCGGCACACCCGATGTCATTCAGTGGGTGGACGTCGACTTGCCACGGCCCGGCGCGGGCGAGGTACGGATGCGCAACACCGCCATCGGGCTGAACTACATCGATACCTATCACCGCAGCGGGTTGTATCCAGTGGCGTTACCATCAGGGCTCGGCGTAGAAGCTGCGGGCTTTGTCGAAGCTGTAGGAGAAGGCGTCGACGGCTGGCGGGTTGGTGACCGTGTTGCAACCTTCGGTCCTGCGTTGGGGGCATACTCCACTGCGCGCAACATCGCGGCCAACTGCCTGTTCCTCATTCCGGATGATATTAGCGACGAGGTTGCTGCGGCTGGCTTATTGAAAGGCTGCACCACCGAGTTCCTCGTCGAAAGGTGCGCCAAAGTCCAGCCAACCTGGGACGTTCTGGTACATGCCGCAGCGGGCGGTGTCGGCTTGTTACTGGTCCAGTGGCTGAAACATGTTGGGGCGCGGGTGATCGGTACGGTCAGCACTGATGAAAAAGCCGCTTTGGCGCGCGAAGCAGGGGCCGATCATATTATTCTTTATGGCAAGGAAGACGTCGCCCGGCAGGTTCGCGAACTAACCGATGGTAAAGGCGTCGAAGTCACTTTTGATGGCGTCGGGTTGGACACATGGGAAACCTCGCTCGATGCAACGGCACGGCGTGGGATGATTGTCAGCTATGGCAATGCGAGCGGTGCCGTATCGGGCGTCAATCTCGGGATACTCGCGCAAAAGGGTTCGTTATATGTCTCGCGCCCGACTTTATTCGATTACTACCACAACCCAGCAGAACGCGCGGCGGGGGCGGAATATGTCTTCGATATGTTCAGACAGGGCATCATCAAAATGAATGTCGGGCAGCGTTACGCGCTGGAGGACGCGGCGCAAGCGCACCATGATCTCGAAGCGCGCCAGACTACCGGCTCTACCTTATTACTGCCTTGATTATTTAAACTCGGGCTTGCGCTTTTCTACAAATGCGGTGCTGCCTTCGGCAAAGTCAGGACCGGTGAAGGCTTCGGCAAATATGCGCTTGCTGTCGCTGTCTTCGTCTGTCTGGCCATCCAGGATTCGGCGTACAAAGCCCTTGGCCTCGCGGGTGCTGTGCGCGGAGTTTTCGGCAATCCGGTGCGCCAGTGCATCTGCATCGTCGGCGATGTCTTCAATCAGTCCAATGCGCAGCGCATCTTCTGCTGAAATCAGTGCGCCCGTATAAAGCAGTTTCTTTGCCTGCCCCGGGCCCACCAGATCGACAAGCAATTTGGTATCGTGAAGAGGGTATACCAGCCCAAGCTTTGCGGGCGTAATACCCAATCGCGACCTAGCCGTGGCGACCCTAATATCGCACGCAAGCGCTAGGCCGCATCCACCGCCCACACAATCGCCATCGATGAAGGCAATTGTCGGCTTGCCCAACCGCGCCAGATCGTGCTGCGCCTTGTTGATTGCGGCCTGATTGCCCTCGCGCCAAGCGGCGTTCGCCTTGTGCGTCAGCAGCTCGGAAATATCGGCGCCTGCGCAGAACATGCCGGGGATAGCCGATTGCAGCACGACAACGCGGATCGCCCTGTCTGCCATCGCATGCGCGAGCAACACAGGAAGCCGATCCCACATTTCCTGGTTCATCGCATTGCGTTTGTCGGCGCGCTCGATGAGCAGCCGCCCAATCGGCCCGTCGCGTTCGAGCCGGAGCGTCATGCAGGTACCGCCTGCGACAACATGGGGTCGGAACATTGCGATGCGTGATACGCTGGAATTGGAGACATGAGAACCATGCGACGGGAATAGTCTGCTGACAGCCATTTGCAACCGGGCCTTTCTTCATTGTCCCTGCTGCTTGCCCGCTGACTTTGTAACCAAACAGAATCAATAATGGGTCTACAAGGTTGGTGAACATTAAATTTGGTATATCTTATGTCGCGCGTTAAACCGTTACGACTGTTTTGGGAGGAACGCTGGCATGCAGGTAAACGGCAAAACCGCGCTCGTGACGGGCGGATCCGACGGGATCGGTTTGGAAATTGCACGTCAGTTGCAGGCCAAGGGCGCGCATATCATCGTCTGCGGACGGCGCGAGGATTTGCTGGTTGCGGCACGTGCCGGCGGCATGGAAGCACTTCAGGCGGACCTGTCGAACGCCGCAGGTTGCGAGGCCTTGGTAAAAGCACTGGACGAACGCCCGCTCGACATCCTCGTCAACAACGCCGGGATGAGCGGTAATTTTGGCCCCGGCGAACCGATTGACTTGGCGTTGACTGACAAAGCCATTTTCCTCAACCTCAACGCCCCGATGCATCTGATTGGCGGTTTGCTTCCCGGAATGATGAAGCGCCCCGAAGCCGCAATCGTCAACGTTACCTCCGGCCTTGCCATTGCACCACGCGCTGGCGGCCCCGTCTATTGCGCGAGCAAGGCCGGGCTGCGCAGCTTCACGCAGTCACTGCGCCATAATCTGCGCGATACCAATGTGCATGTGATTGAGGCGCTGCCCCCGGTAGTAGACACCGCGATGACGCGCGGCCGGGTT
>JBGSVG010000368.1:0-10506 GCA_041753095.1 Sphingorhabdus sp.
ATCCAGATCGATAGTGCGCGTAGTGCGGCTATCGGAGTAATTGATGCTGCCGCTTACCAGCAATCCCCAACCCGAGCTATCGAGCGGACCGTCATAGGTCAGGCCAGCCACGCCGGTAAACTTCGGCGCGTTCGTCAGGTCTTGACCGCATAGACGGTTTACCGACGCCAAAGCATCCGGCGCTACGCCGACATTACAATTCTTGGGATAGCGAGCGTCTGCATAAGTCAGCGCAACATTGCCCTTCATATAATTGCCCAGATCACCGAACAGTTCCAGTTCGGCGCCAGTCGAACGGGCCGAGTTGACATTGAAAGTCAAGAATTGAACACCGGTGAATTCCAACACCTGGAAATCGCTCATCTTCATATCGAACAATGCCAGGTTGGCTTTGATCCGACCGAAAGTGGCTTTGACACCCAATTCGATTTGATCGACCTTTTCTGACTTAAAGCGTGGATCGGCGAAGACAGGTGCTGGCACGGGTGCACCAAGGCGCTGCGCCTGAATTATTGCCACTGAGTTCGTCAAGTTTGCCGCTGTTGGGTCAAGGTTGAAACCGCCAGATTTAAAGCCATGGCTGTAACCGCCATAAAATAGCAGGTCGTCATTAGCCTTGTATCCGACTTGCGCGGTATAAGTTATCTCGTCGTCTTTGAATGTGTTTGACCACAAGCGGGGCAACGGAAGATAGCTGCTCGCCAAACCTCCTCCGACACCTGCGGGTGCCGTCAAGTTCACTGGAGCAGCAAACGGGAAGCAAGACAGGCCAACTACGCCGTAAAATGCGCCCAAACCGGCGGCGTTCAGACCACCGACATTCGTCAACAACGACAACGGCCCATTAGGTGTCAGCGCCGTGTTAGCTATCGCCTGACACGCGCCATTATTTCCGCCCAATTGATTAAACGAGGCTTCCTTCTTTTCATCGACGTAACGAGCACCAATAGTCAGGCTCAGCCTGTCGGTGAAATTGATGACATTATGGGTAAATACCGAAAAGCTTTTGGCGTCCTGTGTGAACCGGTTCTCGGCATAAGCACCCGCCGAATTCACCGGAACAAGGCCGTTTCCGAGTGCGGTCAAAGCAAAAAGTGGATTGACGCCAGCCGCTGGTCCAAAGTTAAATGCACTATTTGCTCGCTGGAAATCGGTGCCAAATGTCATTGTCTGGTCGGCTTCGATATCTTCAGTCGAATAAAAGCCGCCGATCAGCCAATCGACGCTGTCGCTGAAAGCCGTTCCTTGCAACCGCAGTTCATGAGTCATTGTCTTGATAGAGTCGCCGCTTGGCAAAATGCCCGGCCGCGAATTTGATCCCCCCGCACCAGTGGTAAAAATGTTCAGCGTGGTGAAGTCAGACTCTTGGGTCGAGCTCGACTGGAAATCCCGATACGCGCCTATATAGGTTAGTTTGGCACCGCCAAAATCCCATTTCAGTTCACCAGAAACACCCCATTGCTCTGCGCCGTTTTTGAAAAGCTGGCTATTGGTGGCGAGGTTCTGCAATGCCGATTGTCCGGATTCTACAACACCGTCATTTGCAAGGCCATGGAAAGCAAAGAACGGCGCAAGTTCGGTTTCACGTATGATAACTGCATCGCAGCAATTTTCGTCAACCTTTGAGTAATCCGCCAGCAAACGGATGCTTACATCGGCACTGGGTTCAATATAAAGCTGGCCGCGGATCATGTATCTATCGCGGTTGTTGCTTTCCGCTCCGGTCGAACTTTTCAGGAAGCCATCGCGCTTGCGGTAGGTGCCAGACAGGCGAAATGCCGCGACATCCTGCACCACAGGAACGCTGATGCCACCCTGCACATTAATGAAGTTGTAATTGCCATATGTCGCATTGGCGAAACCTTCGACTTCAGACAGGTTTGCGCGTTTCGTCGTGATGTTCAGCGCGCCAGCCGAGGTATTGCGCCCAAACAATGTCCCTTGCGGACCACGCAGGATTTCGAGGCGCTCCAAATCGACCAGATCGCCGAGCGCAACGCCGGGCCGTGACTGATATACACCGTCAATGAATACGCCAACCGAGCTTTCAAGGCCGGTATTATTGCCGGTCGTACCGACGCCGCGAATTTTGATCGACGTCCCTTGCGTTTCGGTCTGCGATGACTGGATGTTAAAGCTTGGCGAAATCGACGACAGCGTTTTGATGTCCGATACGCCTTCGCGCTCAAGTGCTTCCGGTGCGACAGCGGTAACGGCAAGCGGAATGTCCTGCACATCCATCGCGCGTAATGTCGCAGTCACGATGATTGGTTCGTCGCCGCTATCTTCTTCGGCTTGTGGTGCTTCCTGGGCATATGCTGCGGGGATAAACATGGCGCTGCAAAGGGCAGCCGTCATCACACGGTTCAATTTACGCATTTCTCTCTCCTCCTACTTAACCGGCAACTGTCGCGGCATTTTCTGCTCGTCTTAGCTGTTCGGTCATGACAAATTCGCTGGGATGCTTTCCCGGGGAATAAACTCTCTCTCAACACTCATCCTACGGCCAAATTTTCACAAATCCAGCGATTTAATCACGCGATTGAATTTCGCGATTTGGTGTGGCTTTTACGTTCGCTGACGCTATTCACTACTGCGATATGTTTGACCGTCCAACGATAATCGACGAGGCTTTTGTGCGCCGCGTCGCCGCTCACGACTTTCCCGCGCCGCGCAGCAACGATGCGCCTTATGTCGTACCTGCGCATAGGCTGGTCGACCTATTCGACAGCCAGATCATGAGCCGCCATCTCGATTTGTGGGCCCGCCGGTCAAAGGGGAAGACCTTTTACTCAATTGGCAGTTCGGGTCACGAAGGGACGGCGGCTATGGCAGCGGCGACGCGCACAACCGACATGGCGTTTCTGCATTACCGCGACGGCGCGTTTCTAATCCAACGCAAGAAGCAGGCGGGTGGCTTGACGCCCCTTTATGATATGGCGCTATCATTCGCAGCGTCGGCGAACGATCCTATTTCGGGTGGCCGGCATAAAGTTCTTGGTTGTGCCAATACCTTCGTGCCGCCCCAGACGAGCACGATCGCGTCGCATTTGCCCAAGGCGGTTGGTGCGGCGCATTCGATTGGCATGGCGCACCGGCTTAAGCTGGATGATGCGGTGCTGCCGCATGATAGCATCATATTATGTTCGTTTGGCGACGCATCGGCAAACCACTCCACATCGCAAGGCGCATTTAACGCAGCTTGTTGGGCGGCCTATCAGCACCTGCCAATGCCGATTGTCTTCCTTTGCGAAGATAATGGTATCGGAATCTCGGTGCGAACGCCTGGTGGTTGGATCGAGGCCAATTATGCCCACCGGCCTGCGCTCCATTATATCCAGTGCGATGGCGCCGATCTGAACGACGCACTGCGTGGTTGTGAGGTGGCGGTGCAATATGCGCGTTCTCGCCGTAAGCCAGTATTCCTGCATATGCGAACCGTGCGCCTGATGGGACATGCGGGGGCCGATGTCGAGGCAAGCTATTCGGCTTTGTCCAACATCGAGGCTGCTGAAGCTCAGGATCCGTTGCTGCACGCTGCACGCATTTTGTACGAGCAGGCCGGGATGTCGGGCGACGAGATTGTCGCCCGCTACGAAGAGATGCGCGCGCGCGTTGACCGGGTGGCGCAAGAAGCATTGACCAAACCACGGCTAGAAACTGCAGCCGATGTGATGGCGTCGATTGAGCCAATTGTGGGCGAAGAATTCTCTCCGCCGCTTCCTGGCGCGAAAGCCCGCGATGCACTCTTCGCCAAGGATGCACGCAATCTGGCGAAGCCCGTGACACTAGCCAAAAGTATCAATTTCGCGCTGGCCGACCTGATGCTGCAATATTCCAATATTTCGCTGTTTGGCGAAGATGTAGCGCGTAAGGGCGGTGTCTATGGCGTGACCCAAGGCTTGCAGGACAAGTTTGGCGCGGCACGCGTGTTCGACACGTTGCTCGACGAACAGACCATATTGGGCCTCGCCATCGGCATGGGGCATAACGGTTTTGTGCCGATCCCGGAAATACAATTCCTGGCCTATCTGCACAACGCTGAGGACCAGATACGCGGTGAGGCGGCGACATTGTCGTTCTTCTCCAACAAGCAATATCGCAATCCTATGGTCGTCCGCATTGCGGGTCTGCCGTACCAAAAAGGCTTTGGCGGGCATTTCCACAATGACAACAGCCTGGCGGTATTGACCGATATACCGGGTATCATACTTGCCTGTCCTTCAAATGCCGCCGACGCGCCTGCTATGCTCCGCGAATGTGTTCGCATGGCGCATGAGGATGGTCGCGTCGTTGTCTTTATCGAGCCCATTGCGCTTTATCATACGACTGACTTGCTGTCAGCGGAGGATGGAGCGTGGACTGCGCCTTATGTTGCGCCTGACAAGGCAGATAAAATCGGTTTTGGGGAACTCAAACAGCATGGCAACGGTACTGAATTAGCTATTATAACCTACGGAAATGGTTATTTTCTATCTCGTCAAGCTGAAGCAGATCTCCGCGCAACAGGAATAGATATGCGGATCATTGATCTGCGATGGCTCCATCCCTTGAACGATGCCGCAATCGTGGCTTCGGTTGCGGCGTGCAAGAATGTCCTGATTGTGGATGAAAGTCGGCGGTCGGGAAGCCTGAGCGAAAAGCTCATGACGATATTGACCGAAGCGGGGCGCGGCGATGCGGTGAGCCGGATCACAGCGGAGGATTGCTTCATTCCGTTGGGGCCAGCGGCCGAATTGGTCTTGCCGAGCAAGGCATCAATTATCGAGGCAGCCAAGGCGGCAGTGGCATGAAACAAACAGCCTTGGTCGTCTGCCCTGGTCGCGGTACCTATAATGCCAGCGAACTCGGCTATCTAAAAACGCACCATGCCAACCGGCGTGATTTGATCGCAAAGCTCGATGCGCTCCGCATTTCTCAAGGTCAGATTTCCATTTCTGACCTGGATAGCGCAGACAAATATGCGCCCTCGGTGCATATGACGGGGGATAATGCCTCGCTGCTTATTTATGGCTGCGCGTTGGCGGACTTTGCGGCCATTGACCGGGAGCGTTATGAAATTGTCGCGGTTACCGGCAACTCGATGGGTTGGTATCTGGCGCTGGCTTGTGCAGGGATCGTCGATTTCGACGGCGGTGCGCGTCTGGTCAATAATATGGGCAGCTTAATGCACAGCCATGGTCAGGGCGGGCAAATTGTCTGGCAGATCGTGGACGCGGACTGGCAGAGAGATGATAGTAAAATAAATCTAGTCAAGGGTTTGCTTCAAGAAGCTAAGTATATTCCTGACATTGCCGTTCATATGTCTATCCAACTCGGCGGAATGGCCGTATTCGCGGCAGATGACGGCGGCCTGAAATGGCTGTCCGAACGTTTGCCAAAGGATGATCGCTTCCCGATGCGGCTGATGCATCATGCGGGGTTCCACAGCCCGTTGCTTGACCACATCGTACCAATGGCGCGTGCGGCGAATCCGGTTGCAGACTTTGGTGTCGGTACGATTCCGGCGATTGACGGGCAGGGGCGGATCTGGTCGCCTAAAGCGTTCGATCCCGCAAGCATCTACGACTACACATTAGGTGCCCAGCTTAACGCTACCTATGACTTCACGCGCGGGGTTCAAGTCGCCGCAGCGGAATTTGCGCCTGATAAAATTATCGTCCTTGGCCCCGGCACCACGCTAGGCGCGCCAACCGCCCAATCGTTGATTGCCGGCAATTGGCGGGGCTTTGCAGGAAAAGCTGATTTCCAATCTCGTCAGGCCGAAAATCCGGTCATATTGTCGATGGGCATCGCCGAACAAAGGGCGTTGGTCACCGGTAGGGCTGGTGCATACGAATAAGCGCTAGACGCGTCGGGTCTGCGGGTTAAGAGCTTTCCGGTATCGACGCGCAGTCTGTGGCGGTCATTGGAGATGGGCAGAATGAGCGAGCATAGTTCAACCCTGTTATTGTTCGGAGCAACCGGCGATTTATCGCGGCGGATGTTGCTCCCATCGCTTTATGCGCTTCATGCCGACGAATTGATTGACCCGGCGCTTCGCATCTTCGGCACCGCACGCAGCGCCTACACAGACGAAGAATTCCGCGAATTTGCGCGCGCCGCCTTGTGCGAATTTCTGCCCGATGACCGCAAGGCTGAAGGGATGATTGACGCCTTTTTGAAGCGGCTTTTTTATCAAGCGCTTGACGCATCAAAGTCTGACGGGTTTGCTGCGCTTGCCGATAAGATTGGCGACATTTCGGGCGGGCTGTCGATTTTCCTGTCGACCGCGCCCTCATTGTTTGAACCCACGATCAAGGGCCTTGAAAGCGCTGGGCTGGCAGGGGACAACGTCCGCATCGGTCTTGAAAAACCGCTTGGCAATGACTTGGCGTCATCGTGCCAAATCAACGATGCGGTCAATACGGTATTCCCCGAAAAGCGGACATTCCGCATCGACCATTATCTCGGCAAGGAAACCGTGCAGAATCTGATGGCGCTGCGCTTTGCCAATATGCTGTTCGAGCCGCTGTGGAACGCCAATGCGATCGAGCATGTGCAGATTACCGTCAGCGAAACCGTTGGTCTTGAGGGCCGTGCAGGCTTCTACGACGACACCGGCGCTATGCGCGATATGGTGCAGAACCATATGCTGCAATTGGTGGCGCTGACTGCGATGGAGCCACCTGCCAATTTGGACGCGACGGCCATTCGGGACGAAAAGGTCAAGGTCCTTCGCGCGCTTCGGCCTGTGGTTGAGGGCGATGTCGTCACCGGCCAGTATGGTGACGGTGCGGTCAAGGGCGAGGCGGTCAAAAGCTACGACAGCGATCTCGGCAAGCCGTCGGACACCGAAACTTTCGTCGCGATCAAGGCCTATGTCGACAACTGGCGCTGGCAGGGCGTGCCTTTCTTTCTGCGTACCGGCAAACGCCTGCCCGAACGGCGCAGCGAGATTGTCATCCAGTTCAAACCTGTGCCGCATAATGTGTTCAAACAGCGCGGCGGGCGGTTGGAGGCGAACACGCTCGTCATCCGACTTCAGCCCGAGGAATATGTGCGGCTGCTCGTTATGGCGAAGGAGCCGGGGCTGGATCGTGGTGGCATCACCTTGCAAGAAGTGCCTCTCGACCTGTCGCTGACCACCGCCTTTGCCGGCTCGCGGCGCCGTATCGCTTATGAACGACTGCTGCTCGACCTGATCGAGGGCGACCAAACCCTGTTCGTCCGCCGCGATGAGGTCGAGGCGCAGTGGAAATGGGTCGATGCGATCCGCGAGCTTTGGAAAACGACCGGCCTGAAACCCAAAAATTATGGTGCCGGAAGCTGGGGGCCAAATGCGGCGATTGCGCTTGCCGAACGCGATGGAGTGAGCTGGCATGAGTAGGATGCACGCGACATTGGAAGCGGTCACGGCGCGTATCATCGAACGCTCGAAACCCGGCCGTGCGGCCTATCTAGATCTGGTCGCGCGCCAACGTGATGCCGGCGTCAACCGGCCAACACTTAGCTGCGGCAATCTTGCGCACGGGTTTGCTGCAAGCGGCGATGATAAAGCCGCCATTCGCGGCGGCAAGTCGATGAACATCGGCATCGTCAGCGCCTATAACGACATGCTGTCGGCGCATCAGCCTTATGGCCGCTACCCTGAACAGATGAAGATTTTTGCGCGTGAAGTTGGCGCGACTGCTCAGGTCGCAGGTGCTGTGCCCGCGATGTGCGACGGCGTCACGCAGGGTCAGGACTCGATGGAACTGTCTTTGTTCAGCCGCGACGTCATCGCGATGGCGACCGCGGTCGGGCTCAGCCACGGGATGTTCGAAAGCGTCGCGATGCTTGGCATTTGCGACAAGATTGTTCCTGGCCTGCTGATCGGCGCGTTGCGGTTCGGCCATTTGCCGACGATATTGGTGCCAGCCGGACCCATGCCATCCGGCTTGGCCAACAAGGAAAAGCAGCGTGTCCGTCAGCTTTACGCCGAGGGCAAGGTGGGGCGCGAAGAGCTGTTGGAGGCCGAAGCTGCCTCCTATCACGGCGCTGGCACTTGCACCTTTTATGGCACCGCAAATTCGAACCAGATGATGATGGAGGTGATGGGCCTCCACATACCCGGCGCGGCGTTTATCAATCCGGGCACCAAGTTGCGCACAGAACTCACCCGCGCCGCCGTCCACCGGCTCACCGAAATTGGCTGGGACGGCGATGATTACCGCCCGTTGGGGCTTTGCGTCGATGAAAAGGCGATTGTGAACGCCTGCGTCGGATTGCTGGCAACTGGCGGCTCGACCAACCATGCCTTGCATATCCCGGCAATTGCGCGTGCGGCGGGGATCATCATCGATTGGGAGGATCTCGACCAATTGTCGTCGGTCGTTCCGCTGATCGCGCGCGTCTATCCCAATGGCTCGGGAGATGTGAACCATTTCCACGCGGCGGGCGGCATGGGCTATGTCATCCGCGAGTTGCTCGATGCCGGATTGCTTCACCGCGACATCATGACGGTCGCTGCCGATGATCTGACCTCTTATGGTCAGGAACCGGTGCTCGACGGCGAAGCGCTGGCGTGGCGCGATGCACCCGCGGTTACAGCCGACGAAACGATGCTTCGCCCGCCCGCCAATCCGTTCAGCGCCGATGGCGGAATGCGGCTGGTGACCGGTAATCTGGGCCGGGCTACCTTCAAAACCAGCGCAGTCGATGAAACACGCTGGACCATCGAGGCACCGGTGCGCGTGTTCCACGACCAGAATGACGCGTTGGCCGCGTTCAAGGCAGGCGAACTTGACCGCGATGTTATCGTTGTGATCCGCTTTCAGGGACCGGCAGCGAATGGGATGCCCGAATTGCACAAATTGACGCCGCCTCTGGGCGTATTGCAGGACAAGGGTTTCAAGGTCGCGCTTGTCACCGATGGTCGCATGTCGGGCGCATCGGGCAAGGTCCCTGCGGCCATCCACCTAAGCCCAGAAGCCGCGCGTGGCGGTGCCATTGCCAAATTGCAGGACGGCGACGTCGTGCGTTTGTGCGCCAGCCGAGGCGCGCTCGATGTGCTGGTTGATGAGGCCGAATGGGCGGTGCGGATGCCGGTGCCGATGCCGCCACCGCATGTCGGAACGGGACGCGAACTGTTCGCGTTGATGCGCGCAACTGCGGATGAGGCAGAGAAGGGCGGTTCGGCGATGCTGGCGGCGGCAGGACTATGACGCAGATTGTATCCGTAGACATCGGCGGCACGCATGCACGCTTTGCGATTGCCGAAGTCGAGCGTGGCCGTGTCGTCAACCTTGGCGAGGCAGTAACGCTAAAGACGGCAGAGCATGCGAGTTTCCAGACCGCGTGGGAGGATTTTGGCCGGATCACCGGCAAGCCGCTACCACGCGCCGCCGCGATTGCAATTGCGGGCCCCGTCGATGCTGACGTTATTAAGCTTACCAACAACCCGTGGATCATCCGCCGGTCATTGGTGTGCGAGAAACTGGACGTCGACAGTTTTGTTATCGTGAATGACTTTGGTGCGGTTGGCCATGCCGTTGCGCAAGCGGGTTCGGAGCATTTCCTGCATCTGACGGGTCCAGACCAACCACTCGCCGAAAATGGAACGATTAGCATTATCGGACCCGGTACTGGCCTCGGCGTCGCTCATGTCTGGCGCAGGGGTGTTGGCTATCATGTGCAGGCCACTGAAGGCGGACATATCGATTTTGCGCCGCTTGATAGCATCGAAGATGCGCTGCTCGACCGGTTGCGCAAACGGTATCGCCGCGTATCGGCCGAACGCGTGGTCTCTGGCCCCGGGTTGATAGAAATTTACGAAGCATTGGCGGCGTTGGAAGGCAAAGCAGTCCAGCAATTGGATGACAAGCAATTGTGGCAGCTCGGAATGTCAGGTGAGGACAGCTTGGCTGCCGCCGCCGTCGACCGTTTCTGCCTGTCGCTGGGCAGCGTTGCCGGCGACGTCACATTGGCGCAGGGCGGCTTTGGCGGTGTTGTCATCGCTGGCGGGCTAGGGCTTCGGATCAAGGACATATTGGTCCGCTCGGGCTTTGCCGAGCGCTTTCGCGCCAAGGGACGGTTCGAATCGCTGATGGCCGGTATCCCGGTCAAGTTGATTACCCATCCGCAACCGGGCCTGTTTGGCGCGGCGGCCGCCTATGCTCAGGAGCACGCATTATGAAACCAGTCGAAGCCGTAATGCGCACCGCGCCGGTCATCCCCGTGCTCGTCATTGAAGATGTTGCCCACGCCCGGCCGATAGCAGAAGCGTTGGTCGCAGGCGGATTGCCGGTGCTTGAGGTAACGCTTCGCACGGCTGCGGCACTCGACGTCATAGCCGAGATGAAGAAGGTTCCCGGCGCAATTGTCGGGGCAGGGACAATCGTCGACATCGCTGGCCTCGAAAGTGCGATTGCGGCAGGCGCCGAGTTTATCGTGTCGCCCGGCTTGACTGAAAGCCTTGGCAAAGCAGCCGTTGCCAAGGGCATTCCGTTCCTGCCCGGCATCGCCAATGCAGGCGATATCATGCGC
>JBGSVG010000369.1:0-6060 GCA_041753095.1 Sphingorhabdus sp.
GCCCATCAAATATATGCCAAGGGATTTGGTGTTCATTGTCATCCGATCTGATGTCCGGCCCCCACCGGTGATTTGGCTTTTCGCCGTCTAAAGAGTTTTGCGTCCCTGCCCCAAGCAGCGTCGGCAATCAAGAGCGCAATCCGTTCTATCCACCGCCAAATAGGCCAAAGGATGCGAGATCGTTAAATGTAACCATGATCATAAATCCCGCCAACATTGCAAATCCGGCTCTGAACGCCCATTCCTGCACCTGTGGTGTTGCCGGGCGTCGCCGCACCGCCTCCACAGCGTAGAGCAATAGATGTCCACCATCGAGCATCGGAATTGGCAGCAGGTTGATGAACCCCAAGTTAATCGAGATGAGTGCGGCAAGGCTGATGAACGTCAATATGCCCATGCTCATCGCCTCACCCGAAACCTTGGCGATTTTCAGCGGACCGCCGAGCTCAGAGATAGGGCGACGGCCGGAGATTATTTGGCCAAGCCCGATCATTTGCTGGCGCAGGACATTGCCGGTCTGAACGACGGCTGCCCACGGCGCTTCGAGCAACCCGACTTCGCGGACCTCGACCTTGTTGGCGCCGATGCCGATGCGGCCGATGATATATTTGTTGCCGAAGCGATCTACTTCCTCGACCTTGGCTACGGCGGTTTCCTTGACCAGTGTCTCACCGCCGCGTTCAATTTCGATAACGACTGTTTGACCCGGGATCATGATGATCTCGTTCGCCATTTCGTCAAACGTCTCAATATTGTGGCCGTTGAACGTGAGTATGCGATCGCCCTCGATCAATCCGGCAACGGCCGCCGGGCTATTCGGCTGAACAACATCGATGACCGGCGGTGTCACTGACTTGCCGAAAGCCAGCAGAAAACCCATCGCAATCAGGATAGCAAGAATGAAATTGACCGCCGGACCAGCAAAGACAATCAATGCACGTTGCCACAGAGTTTTCGACTGAAAGGTTTCGTTGCGTTCCTTTTCGGGTAACGCCTTCCATGCTTCATCGGCCTGGCTGGCCGGGTTCATGTCACCGGCAAATTGCACAAATCCGCCCAAGGGCAGCGCACCGATGCGCCACAACGTCCCGCGCTTATCCACCCTGCCCCAGATTTGCGGGCCGAAACCAATGGAGAATTTTTCGGCCTTAACGCCGAACCAGCGGCCTACGAAATAATGGCCAAGTTCATGAACCACGACGAGCGTGCCGATGAGTGCAAGAAACGCAAGCAGAGTTACGACGATGTTAGGCGATTCAACTGGCATGTGCGACCTTCTGTATTAGCGCCGACGCATAGCTGCGCGCGGCTGCATCTATGCTGAACAAATCTTCGAGGCGAGTTGGCATGTTGTTCGGGGCATAACCCGACAATGTGCTTTCAACCAACGCGGCGATGTCGAGAAAACCAATCCGGCCTTTTAGAAACGCGTCAACCGCGACCTCGTTCGCCGCGTTCAGAATTGCAGGCTTTGCACCACCTTCATTAACCGCGGCGCGGGCCAGACGCAGCGCGGGGAAGCGGACCGGGTCGGGCTTCTCAAACGTCAACTGCCCGATAGTCGCAAGGTCGAGCGGCTTGCAACTGGTGGCAATGCGCTCCGGCCAAGCGAGTGCACTCGCGATAGGAATACGCATATCCGGCGACCCCAATTGTGCGAGCGTAGAGCAATCGACATATTCGACCATGGAGTGGATGACCGATTGCGGGTGAACCAACACGTCCAGCCGGTCGAGACCGACCGGAAACAAATGATAAGCCTCGATTAGTTCCAGCCCCTTGTTCATCATCGTTGCCGAATCGACACTGATCTTTGCGCCCATATCCCAATTGGGATGCGCGACAGCCTGTGCGGGTGTTACACTGCGCATTTGCTCCAGCGACCATTCGCGGAAAGGCCCGCCGCTGGCGGTCAGCGTGATTTTACGCACCTGTTCGAGCTTTGCGCCGTTCAGACATTGGAAAATGGCGTTATGCTCGCTGTCGACGGGCAGCAAGGTCGCACCGGACCGCATGACCGCCGCCATCATCAAATCGCCTGCCGAAACCAGCGCTTCTTTGTTGGCAAGTGCAACGGTCCGGCCTTGTTCGATCGCCGCCATGGTCGGCGGAAGGCCAGCACACCCCACAATAGATGCCATAGTCCAGTCTACGTCGCGTTTCGCAGCTTCAATGAGTGCATCAGCGCCAGCTGCAACCTCGGTTCGCGTTCCCGCCAGCGCCTCTTTCAAGGCAGCGTATGATTCTTCTTCGGCAACCACCGCGAGATCAGCATCGAACTCCCGTGCCATCCCGGCCAGCGCTGCAGCATTGCCGTTGGCGGTCAATGCAACCACGCGATAGGCATCGCGATGCTGACGAACTAAGTCGAGGGTCGAAAGTCCGACCGAACCCGTTGCGCCGAAAATCGATATCGAACGCGTCACCTTATCACCTGCCCACCAACATTTGCGCCACGATAATCAGCCCTGCCACAAACGCGACCGCGATCAGCCCGTCCGTCCGATCAAAAAGGCCGCCATGTCCGGGAATAAGCCGTCCTGAATCCTTGACTCCTGCGCGCCGTTTCATCCAGCTTTCAAAGAAGTCTCCGGCTTGCGCAACGCATGCGAGTGCTATTCCGGTTAGGGCAAGGCTCTGCCAGCGATACGCCAGATAAATATCGCTATGGTCACGCGCATCTACCCTGCCCCAGTAAATAAAGGCCTGAATAGCAATCATGAACAATCCAGCGCCTATCATTCCACCGACAAGGCCGGACCAGGTTTTCGATGGACTGACCTTTGGTGCGATCTTTGGGCCGCCAAAGGTGCGTCCGGCGAAATAGGCGCCGACGTCGGTGCCGATAACCCCGGCTATTAAAAGAATAGCAGGCGTCATGCCGAAAAATGGCGCGCTGAACATCAGCAAAGTGAAACACGCCAAGCCGACATACACAATGCCGCCCAAGAGCCACAATGCCCGCGCACCAGTATTAAGCACAAAGCCAAAAACCAGCTTTGAAAATTCCCAGAGCACGCCGAGCCCGACCAGCACTACTAGCGCCATGAAAGCATATCCGCCAAACCATATCGCCACGATAGCCACGCTCATCATCACAACGCCCGAAATGGTGCGAATACCCAAATCTGACCGTGGTTTAAGCGGCGGCGCTGCTTGCTCGTTCATCGACCACCATAGCGGCGTTCACGCCCTGCGAATTCATTCAGAGCCCGCGCCAGTTCGTCCTTGGAAAAATCGGGCCAGAGCGTTTCGGTGAACCAGAATTCGGCATAAGCCGCCTGCCACAGCATGAAATTGGATAGGCGCTGCTCGCCCGATGTGCGGATGACAAGGTCTAAAGGTGGCATATCGGCGGTATCGAGATGCGCATCGATTGTCTCGACCGTGATCTTGCCACCGGATGCTGCAGCCTGTGCGGCGCGGACCAGTTCATCTTGCGATCCGTAATTCAATGCCACTGCTAATGTTGTACGACTGTTATGCGCGGTACGGGCCAGCGCATCCTCAAGCATTTCGACAATATCTGGCGCCAACGCCTTGTAGTTACCGATTATTTTCAAGCGCACGTCATTTGCGGTGAATTCGTCGATGTCCGATTTGATGAAAGAACGCATCAGCCCCATCAGATCGCTGATCTCGTCCTCCGGCCGCTTCCAGTTTTCGCTGGAAAAGGCGTAAAGACTGAGCGCCTCGAGTCCCAATTCGCCGGCAGCACGGACAATATTGCGAACCGCCTCGACGCCCTTTTTGTGCCCCATGGCGCGGGGCAACATGCGTTTTTTGGCCCAGCGGCCATTTCCATCCATAATGATGGCGACATGGCGCGGCATTTTACCGGTGCCTGCCTCGATTCTGGCAGATATCGGGGCCACAGCCACGCTCACTGGCTGAGGATTTCCTTTTCCTTGTGCGCCGCCGCGTCATCGACCGCCTTGATCATCTCGTCAGTCATCTTCTGAACTTCGGTTTCAAGGCGCTTGCGATCGTCTTCGCTGATTTCCTTCTTGTTCTCGTCGGTCTTTAGCCCGTCATTGGCGTCGCGACGGACGTTGCGGATCGCAATTTTTGCTTTTTCGGCATATTGGCCCGCCAGTTTGGCCAGTTCCTTGCGACGCTCTTCGGTCAGATCGGGGATCGGCAGGCGCAGCGTCTGGCCGTCGGTAATCGGGTTAAGCCCTAGGCCCGCCGACCGGATCGCTTTTTCAACTGGCGTCACGTTTGAGCGGTCCCACACCTGCACCGAAAGCAACCGCGGTTCGGGCGCGCTGACGGTTGCAACCTGGCTTAATGGCATATGAGACCCATACACCTCGACCACCACAGGGTCGAGCAAGGTTACGTTAGCGCGGCCGGTTCGAAGCCCGCCCAAATCGCTTTTGAACGAATCAACAGCGCCTTTCATGCGGCGCTCGACATCTGCCTTGTCATATTGCGGCATGGTTCAATTCCCTTCGCTGGTTACTACAGTCGAGGTGCCACTTCCGTCGAGCACCTTCAAGATATTGCCCCGTTCGCGGATCGAAAACACCACGATCGGAATGTTGTTGTCGCGGCACAAAGCCACGGCGCTGGCGTCCATGACCTTCAGATTATCTGACAGAACACGGTCGTAAGACAATGTTTCATAACGCGTTGCAGTCGATACCTTCTTAGGATCGGCATCATAGACGCCGTCGACAGACGTACCCTTGAACAAGGCATCACATTTCATTTCGGCGGCACGCAAGGCGGCGCCACTATCCGTGGTGAAATAAGGCGCGCCTACGCCTCCAGCGAAAATCACGATCCGTCCTTTTTCAAGATGCCGTTCGGCGCGGCGGCGTATGACGGGTTCACAAACCTTGTCCATTTCGATCGCAGATTGAACACGCGTAGGCACGCCAAGCTGCTCCAAAGCATTCTGCATCGCCAGCGCGTTCATTACGGTGGCGAGCATTCCCATATAATCGGCCTGCGCGCGGTCCATGCCTTTGGCAGCCCCCGCCATCCCGCGAAAGATATTTCCCCCGCCGATGACGAGGCAGATCTGCAGTCCTGTATCCTGCGCCGCTTTCACCTCTTCGGCGACACGTGCTACGGTTTCGGGATCAATGCCAAAGGCGGTGTCGCCCATCAGCACTTCGCCCGACAATTTCAGCAGGATGCGGCGATAGCCGTTTGCGCTCATGCTATTCTCAATCCCCGATACGATAATGGCGCACAGCTATAAGAGCCATGCGCCATATCGCCAAGGCCTTATCCCCGCTTGAACGGGGATGGCCAATATTTTTAGGCGCCGACCGCAGCAGCCACTTCGGCGGCGAAGTCGGAAACTTCCTTCTCGATGCCTTCGCCAAGCTGGAAGCGGACATAATCTTTCAGGACAATAGCCGAACCAGCGGCTTTGCCCGCCTGCGCGACAACGTCCGCAATCGGAGTTTTGCCGTCCATGACGAACAATTGGCTGAGCAAAGCATTTTCCTTGGCGAATTTCTTCACCGCGCCTTCGACCATCTTTTCAACGATGTCGGCTGGCTTGCCGCTTTCCGAAGCCTTTTCGCGCGCGATGCCGCGCTCACGCTCAAGCGTGTCGGCGTCAAGGCCGCTTTCGTCGAGCGAGAGCGGGAACGCAGCAGCGATATGCATCGCAAGCTGCTTGCCAAGGCCGTCGAGCGTCGCTGCGTCAGCTTCGCTCTCAAGCGCCACCAGCACGCCGATGCCGCCCATGCCAGTCGCCGCAGCGTTATGGACATAAGAAACGACGCGGCCCTTATCGACCGAAAGCGACGCGGCGCGGCGAATGACCTGGTTTTCACCGATGGTCGCGATATTCTCGGTCAGCTTTTCCTGAACGGTGCCGCCACCGGGAAAGGCAGCAGCCAAAATCACGTCAGCATCGTTCGCGCTCAAACCGAGAGCGACGTCAGTGACCGAACGGACGAAATCCTGAAACTGTTCGTTTTTGGCGACGAAGTCGGTCTGGCTGTTGACTTCAACAGCGGTGCCCTTGGTGCCTTCGACGGCAACGCCGACAAGGCCTTCAGCCGCGGTCCGGCTCGATTTCTTTGCGGCGGTGGC
>JBGSVG010000370.1:0-8817 GCA_041753095.1 Sphingorhabdus sp.
AATTCTGGATGATCGAGCGCAATAATCCAGCGTCGGTTTCAACGATTGCGTCACCCGGACCGATGCGGATTGACAGTCCCTTTTCATGTGCCAGCGGTGCAAATGTTTCCCGCAATTCCAGTAGTAATGGACGCACTTGCAGCGGCTTGGGTTCAGGAGTGACTCCGCCAGCATCCAACCGCGATATATCCAAAAGCGCGCGTAGCAGGGTATCTGCCGATTCAATCGAACGGTCGAGTTTCCCCAATATATCGCCCTGGGCATCGGGTATTTGTCGGCCCAACGCTGCGGCGAATAGCCTCGCGGCATGTATCGGCTGCAACAGGTCATGGCTGGCGGCGGCAAGAAACCGGGTTTTTTCGGAATCCGCTTCTGCCAGGGCTAGATTGGCCGACTGCAACTCGCTTGTCCGTTCGGCAACGCGGGATTCCAGCTCGATACGCGCGCGTTCGAGTGCGGCCAAGGCCTGCGCCTCGGCGGTGACATCGGTAAAGCACATGACATAGCCACCGCTTGGCATTGGGCCACCAACGGTTTTCAGCACGCGCCCGTCGGGGCGAATGCGTTCAAAACTATGTGCCAGCCCATTGCGCATATGGCCCAGTCGCTTTTCGACATGCGCTTCGACTTCGCCAGGACCGCATTCGCCGCGCTCGGCATTGTAGCGGATAAGGTCTGCCACCGGAGCGCCCACCTTAACCATGCCAGTCGGATATTTGAACATTTCCAGATAGCGGCTGTTCCAAGCGACAATGTTTAAATCGCGGTCGACCACGCTGACCCCCGGGTCGATATTTTCCAGAGTCGCCGCGAGCAGCCCTTTTGAAAACCGCAGGCTTTGGCCGGTGTCATCCAGTATCCGCGCGACTTCATCATGGGTAAGGTTCGAGCCGTAAAGCGCCGAGCGTAAAAATGCCCGCGCGGATGGCAGACCAACCACTCCAGCGATCAGTCGTTCAGCCTTGCGGATGTTCGCGCGGTCGATTCGTGCCTCATCGGACACGCCTGCAAAAGCGTCAACCACCGTCTCGGGACCCACAAAACGGGCAACGACCGATTTCAGCTCGCTTAATTTGGATACAGGCGCTGCATCGGGATAAGAATTACGCAACAAACCCGGCAGCGCACCCGTTTGCACACGCCGCATCGTCACCAGCGAAAACGCGACCAGATTGGCGCCGATGCTCCAGATTGCACCATGGCTGATCGGACTGAGGCCGTCGATTCCGAGCAGGGCGTTGGGATCGGCCAGCGTACCTCGTAACCCACCAAGCCAATATTCGCCCGCCATCTGCGGCATAGCCAATGTGTAGATCCAGACAACCAGACCGGTAAGCAATCCTGCCATTGCCGCCGATGCGTCGCGATTACTCCCGAGTACCGCGAGGATCAAGGCGGGTGCAAACTGTGCCATCGCCGCAAAAGCAACCAAACCTATCGATGCCAGCCGCTGATTGTCGGCAATCCCCAAGGCCCAGCCAAGTGCCGCAAGCATGATTGCAGCCATCGCCAGCCGCCGCGTCGTCAGCAGCGCGCGACCAAGATCTCCTTCGCCCTTTAACCGATCACTTCGCACCAATAACGGCGCGACGAGATCGTTTGAGATCATAGTCGATAACGCGATGGTTTCGACCAGTACCATTGCCGTCGCCGCCGAAAAACCGCCCAGAAATATCAGAATTGTTGGCAAGGTCATCTGCTGCGACAGCGGCAGTTGAAGAACATATAAATCGGGACGGGTTTCGGGCGGCAACAGCGAAAGGCCCGCTGCTGAAATAGGAAGAACGACAATAAGTGTGGCCACCATATATGCAACAAACGGCCAGCGAGCGCGGATAATGTCACCCGCGCTCTCAGCTTCGATCACTGTCATATAAAATTGCCGGGGCAAGCAGAGTATTGCGGCCATCGACAGTAAGGTGATGACAAAGAAATCAATGCCGATGTTCGACGGTTCAAAGTTTCTCGATAGCTGTGAAATGCCGCTATCCGAGATTGTTGGACTGCTTTGCCCAAGCAGCACTATCGCAATAACGCCTGCAACCAGTAACGCCCCCAGCTTCAACAGCGATTCGAAGCCGACTGCGAATAACACCGCGTCATTTCGACCAGCTGCTTCATAACGCCTGGTTCCGTAGACCATCGTAAACAATGCAAGGCCCACTGCAGCCACGCCCATCGCTATCGATGCATCACCTCCGCCTGATATCAACGTATATGTCGTACCTAGCGACCGAAGCTGGAGCGCGAGATAGGGTATGCTTCCCAGAAGTGCGAGAATTGTCACTAAAGCCGCGACGCTTTGGCTTTTGCCGAAACGGCCGCCGATAAATTCGGATATTGAGTTCGCACCGTCGCTTTTGACCGCATCGATCAATTTGCGCAAAAAAGAATGGCCGAAAACAAAGACAAGGATTGGGCCAAGATAAATGGGTAGATAGGACCACCCGTCGGCAACAGCCGAACCTACTGCGCCATAATAAGTCCAGGAAGTACAATATACCGCGAGTGCCAGTGCATAGGCTGGAACACGTAACCGCTGCTTCAACTTGGCATTATTATGCCCTTCCGCCCACGATGCAAACGCGAACAGGCACAACGCATAGATAATGACAACTGCCAATGGCAGCGCTCCCGGCATCGCTCTCCCCAAGCCACGTTCTATCGATAGATTGCCATGCCGGTTTTACCGGCAATAGGCAATGATATGGCCATTTTGTTACCAACGAAATAGCCGACGCCGAAGGGCTTATAGCAGATGCACGTGACGGTTAACGAAAACTAGACAGTCGCTGGATGGAATAACAATAATAACATAGGCTGGTATGCCTGTTTTCAAATCAAACGTCTGGAAGGCACCGTCTTAGCTCTACTTGAGTAAATCGAACCGGAGGTGGTTCCACTCCAGACCGCCAGTCACTTTTTATAGTGCTTTTCTAAAGCACAGCGTAGCTTGCCCACCTGCAAGCTATTCTGATTGGCAGAACGACATAAACCCTTTCGAACCTCTATTTTTTCGATGTTCAACTAGCGATCAGAACACCGTGATATGCGGGATCTTCAAAAGCCTGTCCGGCGCCCATTGCGACACAGATCAGGGCATCTTCAGCGATTTTTACCGGCAATCCCGTTGATTGCGCAATAGCTTCGTCGATATGCCCCAGCAGCGCCCCTCCTCCGGTAATAGTGATGCCTTCTTCGATAATGTCCGCTGACAATTCGGGTGGGGTCTGCTCCAGAGCAGTCATCACTGCTCCAATGATTTGAGCAATTGGCTCGGCCAGTGCTTCTGCCATTTCGGCTTCTGATATGGTGATTTCAGCCGGTCGACCATTGACCAGATCACGTCCTTTGACACTGATAATATGGCCAGGACCCTGTGGCGCAACTGCACTGCCAATCGCCATTTTTACTCGTTCGGCTGTCATTTCGCCGATCATCAAATTATGCTTTCGCCGAATGTAGGACGAAATGGCATCGTCCATCTTGTCGCCACCCACCCGCACTGAATTGCTATAGGCAATGCCGCTCAATGAAAGAACGGCCACTTCGGTCGTTCCTCCACCAATGTCCACAACCATGGCCCCGACGGGCTTGGTCACTGGCAGTCCGGCACCGATAGCGGCCGCCAGAGGCTCCTCGATAAGTTGGACTTGGACAGCGCCGGCATTGGAAGCCGCGTCTCTAATCGCGCGGCGCTCAACCATTGTTGAGCTGGATGGTACGCATATCACCACATTATAACGGCGCGGCAGTCGGCTAGGCCCACCAAGAGCCTTATTGATGAAGTGCTTGATCATCTGTTCGGCGACTTCAATATCCGCAATAACGCCATCTCGAAGCGGGCGAATGGCCTGAATGTTGCTGGGCGTCTTACCCATCATCAGCTTGGCCTCGTTACCCACGACCTTGACCCGTCGGATGCCATCACGCGTTTCAAGCGCAACAACCGACGGTTCGTTGAGAACGATGCCTTTGTCGCGAACATATACAACAGTGTTCACGGTCCCCAGATCAATTGCCATGTCATGGGCAGTTGACGAAAACATACGGAAAATTTTCATACTCAGAAAAATGCCTTTATGCATATTGGATCAAAGGCTGCAGCGCCCAACTCAGAGACTTGAGCGTCAATCGGACATCACGAGAGAACCGATCGAACAGGCGTCAATCGGGAGCATTGTCAGTCTATTGGTGTCTAAAGGCTGAACGGAATGCTGATGCATTTGACCAAGCCGCCCGGTAATGCACACATCGCATTGGCTCAATATTAATCGCCAGCCTGTTGTCAGCGCATGAGCCTAGGTAAATTGTCCCGGAACATATAGCCCCCTTCAATAACGAAGCTCTGCACCAATGACATTGTAAGCTTTACCAAATGTGGCGATAACTGCTGATGCGAAGTCTGGTATGCTTCGCACGTTTCAAAGAGCAAAGAGGCAAGGCTGACGTGACGGCAATTGCGGATGAACACAGAAAGCGGATATTTGTCGTCGGAGCCACCGGTACCATCGGTCAAGCTGCGGTGCGAGAGCTCTCGCGTCGGGGTCACGACGTCATATGTTTTGTTCGTGCACGCCCTGCTCCATCTAATCCCGTGTCAGCGTCAGATCTGGAGGGCCTCGACGGCGTCCAATTCCGCCATGGCGACGTGACCAAACCGACATCGCTCGCAGAGCAGGGTTTTCGGGGAGAGCAATTTGATGTTCTGCTGTCATGCATGGCTTCACGTAGCGGCGATCCCGACGATTCGTGGCGCATCGACTTTCAGGCGCATCTGGACGTTCTGGCCGCAGCCCGGACGGCGGGCGTGACGCATATGGTTTTGTTATCCGCCATCTGTGTGCAGAAGCCGCTTCTGGCATTTCAGCATGCCAAGTTGGCCTTCGAAAAGGCACTGGTTGAATCCGGGATAACCTACTCCATCGTACGACCAACCGCTTTCTTCAAATCGCTTTCAGGACAATTGGAGCGGGTGCAAAAGGGCAAGCGGTTTTTGGTGTTTGGCAATGGCGAACTGACTGCCTGCAAACCAATAAGCGATGATGACTTGGCCGGATATCTGACAGACTGTGTATGCGATGACAAATTGCACAATCGCATATTGCCAATCGGTGGCCCGGGCGCCGCCATTACTCCAAAGCAGCAGGGTGAGATGTTGTTCTCGTTGCTAGGGCGTACGCCGCGGTTCAGTCATGTTCCGTTAGTCATGCTGGACACCATCATCCGCGCACTGACCCTGGTAGGCCGATTTGTCCCTGCTTCCGCGAAGAAAGCCGAGCTGGCGCGGATCGGTCATTATTATGCAACCGAATCTATGCTGGTCTGGAACCCCGTCACGAATGCTTATGACGCGGCGGCTACGCCCTCAACGGGCACGCACACATTGGAGGACCATTACCGCAAGATTATAGCTGGCGAGCTTGCTACCGACCTTCGTGAACATTCGGTTTTTTGAACATGACGCACTGCTGCGAAGCTATGGACATTCCAGCATTATTCACAGATAAAAAGTCATGAGCTTTACCGAGCATCCGCTGCGCCGATGGGCTGTAGATGAAATGCGCTTGCGCCGTTTCGCGCCAGTCAGCCGCCACTGTGACATTTATCAGGTTGTTCGCTTAATCGAACAGAATCAGCGAAGCGATGAAGATCTTTGGCTGATAAACGACAAGCCAAGTTTCGATGACTGGAACCTCGCAGCGCGACATGGCTCTGGGCACACCAGTTCGGGAATATATTTTCTCTGGGAACGGCACACCGAGGCCAGCACGCTGACCCTCATTTTCCCCAATGAAACGCCCGACGCCGTCCGGAATCCATATATACAGTGGCTGGAACAATGGCCCGGAGGCGTGGTGCGCGCGACTCATATTCAGGTCATTCCCGATGATAGCGACATCGATGCCGACCTCGAAAAAATGGATATATCCACGCACGAAATGGTCTGCTGCGACATTAATGCCGACCTTCGCATCTGGTCAGACTTTAGCATTCACTCCGATGGCTATGGGCGTCTGATTGTTACCGCGGGTAATGTAGGCGATGGCGAGCGTGGCAGAATAATTCAGCGGATGCAGGAACTCGGTAACTACCGAAATCTGGCACTACTCGGTTTTCCAACCGTGCAAAAATACGGACCGGAAGTCGACAATCTCGAATTGAGGTTATCCGAACATGCGCAGCGGGTGGCAAGTGCAAACGAAGATGATGAAACCTTGCTCAACGAGCTGGCCAATATTTCGTCCCAGCTTGAGCTTATCAGGTCGGCAACGGGTTTCAGGCTAAGTGCGACGGCGGCTTACGCTGAGGTCGCGGCCGACCGGCTGGCATCGCTTAACGTGAAACCCGTTGCCAATTATCAAAGCCTTACCGATTTTACCGAGCGGCGGCTGGTACCTGCTTCGCGGACCTGCTCGGTATTTCGAACCCGGTTGGACCACATCGCTGAGCGTATCTCAGGGGTGATGCATACGCTGGATGTCCGGATCGATAGCCGAATCAAGGCGCAGAATTTAAGCCTGATGCAGTCGATGGAGCGCTCTACCCAACTCCAACTGAGACTTCAGACTTTGGTAGAAGGCCTGTCTGTTATAGCTGCAGCATATTACCTCGTTGGTCTGATTGCATATATGACCAAAGGCATGGCCGCATTGTCATCAGGATCACAATCGGAGATATTTATCGGTGCGGTTACCGTGCCGGTAATTTTGTTGATTTACCTACTGGTGAACCGGTTAAGACACAAGGTTTTGAAAGAATCGGGCGAGGGAAATGCCCGTATTGCAGATTATTAAAGCCCGCGCATATTCAGCTTTCAATCGCGAATGAACTGCGTTAGGTTTGTTTGGAGTGGAGTACGTAAAACATTGACTATGCTGTCAATTTAAACGGGATAGGAGAGAAAATGGTCAAGACAAGAACATTAGCTGGCGTAGTGGCATTATCGGCGTTTATTGCTGCCTGTTCGGGTGGCGGTTCGGAAAGCAAAGAACCTGAAAAGACAGCAGAAGCTGCAGCTCCTGCGGCGGCCCCCGCAGCAGCGCCAGTAGCTGCACCGGCACCTGCTGCAGCCGCAGCACCGGCGGCAACCGATGTAACAACATTGGACGGCAAGACTTTCGCCAGCATGACAGGCAATGCCGCAGCTGGTAAAGCAGTCTTCGCACAATGCCGTACATGCCACGTTACCGATCCGGGCGTGAACAAGACGGGCCCATCGCTTGCTGGCATCATTGGCCGCAAATCGGGCTCGGTTCCGGGCTTCACTTACTCTCCAGCAAATGCAAGCAGCGGCGTGGTCTGGACAAAGGAAAAGTTGTTCCAGTATCTGGAAAAGCCACAGCGGGTTATTCCGAAAACCAAAATGATATTTGCAGGCCTGCCTGAGGCACAAAAGCGCGCAGACGTTATTGCGTATCTCGAAAATCCAAGCTGATAAACTGCTTCAGATTAAATAAAAAAGGCCGGGGTTAACCCGGCCTTTTTTATTTCAGTGCGGCAATTTAAGCCGCTATGTCCCTGCGCGCCAGTTCGCATTGCGACCAGATTTCGCTGAGCGCACGAAGCAATTTGTCTATGTCATTATCGCTATGTACAGGCGACGGCGTTATGCGCAGGCGCTCGGTTCCGCGCGGCACCGTAGGATAGTTGATCGGCTGCACATAGATGCCGTGATTGTCCATCAACCAGTCACTGATGAATTTGCACTTATGCGGATCACCCACCATTACCGGAATGATATGGCTGGGATTGGGAATATGCGGGATGCCCATACGGTCAAGAGCACCACGGACTTTTGCAACGCGGTCCTGATGCCGTTCGCGCTCGATCTGGCTGTCTTTCAAATGCCTGATGCTGGCGCAGGCACCGGCCGCTACTGCAGGCGGAAGCGCAGTCGAAAAGATGAACCCGCTGGCAAAGGTGCGAACGAAATCGCACAGATCTCGCGAGGCGGCGATATAGCCGCCCATTACGCCATAGGCTTTGCCAAGCGTGCCCTCGATTACAGTAATCCGGTCCATCAAGCCTTCGCGCTCGGCAACGCCGCCGCCGCGCGGGCCATAGAGGCCAACCGCATGAACCTCATCAATGTAACTCATCGCGTTGTGCTTTTCGCAGACGTCGAGAATCTCAGCGATCGGCGCAATATCGCCATCCATTGAATAGACGCTCTCGAACGCCACGAGCTTCGCCCGGTTGGGGTCGAGGTCAGCCAGCTTGCGGTCAAGATCTTCAGGCGAATTATGCTCGAAGATTTTGACTGGAGCGCGACTGTGACGGATACCCTCAATCATCGAAGCATGATTAAGAGCGTCCGAAAGCACGATGCAGTCCGGAATCTTCGCAGCCAATGTTCCGAGTGCGGCCCAGTTCGAGACATAGCCGGACGTAAACAGCAGCGCGTCTTCCTTGTTATGCAGATCCGCCAACTCGCTTTCGAGCAGGACATGATGGTGATTGGTGCCGGAGATGTTACGTGTCCCTCCGGCACCTGCCCCACACTCGTCGATTACGCGATGCATCGCGTCCAGAACTTTGGGATGCTGCCCCATGCCGAGATAGTCGTTCGAGCACCAGACAGTGACCTCGGTCGTGCCGCCATCCACATAGCGCGTTGCATGCGGGAACGATCCGGCCTTGCGTTCAATTTCGGTAAAGACCCGGTAGCGCCCTTCTTCGCGGACGGCGGTCAGCTCATTGCCGAAAAATGCCTCGTAATCCATGCCTCACTCCCTCTTCAATATTCTATTTTCTTGTTCTTTGCTTCCAAGGCCCAATTCCACAATGCGGAGTCGCGGAACGGAATAGCAAGGA
>JBGSVG010000371.1:0-2510 GCA_041753095.1 Sphingorhabdus sp.
CGCTTATGGCCGCGTAGAATTCGCTCGCAGGGAAAGTGCCGTCTCCGCCGATGGCTAATCCTTTCGAGCGAAAGACGTCGATCACTTTGGACGGCGGATCGGCGAAATAGACCGACTGCGATTCGTAATGCTGTGCAATCCCGGTCAACGACAACCCATCGAAAGATCGCTGCAATTTGACGAAGGTGCTTTTCCCTTCTGAAGCGGCATAGGCTTTCTGGCGCGCTTCATCGTCAACAAACTCTTTGTCTTCCAAAGCTTGCCATTGCGCACGAAGCCGGTTTCCGATTTTCGCAAACTCTGCATCCAGTTCAGCGCCGAAACTGCACCTCTGCGGATTGAAGCTAAGGACAACAGGCTTGCCACCAAGGCGCGCCAGTATCGCAGCTCCGTCAGCAAGATATCCGACGCCACCTTTGGGCAGCTTAACTTCAATAAAGTCATTGGCGGTAAGCCCGGACAAGGTCAGCCTGGTGCCTTCGCTAACGCGCTCAAGCAAGCTCCCGCTGGTGTCAGCAGTCGACCAGATGTCCAGCGCAGCGTCCGCAACCCAGATTTTGTTGCTTAACGTCTTTGTGATTTCAGGCGGCTCGCTCTCTGCCAGATTGACCATGGCGATAAAGCCTTTGCCGTCGATGAGTTCAAGCCAGCTGCTTTTTCCGTCCGCGCCAAGCTTGACGACGCCGGTAACTTGCGACCCGCGCGGCATTTTCCCCAATATGCTGCTGTCGACCGTTGTCGGTTTATCGCGGACATTGGCCTCGGTCATCGCGAAATAGGCTTTGGCTTCGACGCTCGTGCCAGCTTGCGTTGAAACTTCGGGATCGCCAGCGCTCTCGCGCATGTCATCTGCGAGGAACAGCCAGTAATATAATGCAGCAATGACGATTAAAGTCGCGGTAATCGCAGCAGGTACAATCCACGGCCGTTTAGGTGCACTTTCAAATGGCTCAGAAGCCATATCGATGACCGAAGGATTGCCGTCGGGCACGGTTTGGACTGGCTGTATCGGTGTTTCAGGTGCCGGATCCTCGGGAACAACATCGGAAGCTGCCAGTGTCGCTGCAATCGAAGTCCCGCATTTCCCGCAGAAACGGGAGTCAGGCGGATTGGCTGCGCCACATGCCGTGCAGAATTTTACCATGACCACCTTTCCGAATCCTCGAGTGAACGTGGATAAGCTGTGGAAAGCTTATTGAAAAGGGGTGGAAATTTTGTGCTTATGCTTCGAGCTGGCGGAGCAGCGCACGGACATCATTATCCATATCGCTGTCTTGTGCGCGCAAGCCTTCGACCAGCCGCACAGCATGGATTACCGTCGAATGGTCGCGACCACCGAATTTGCGGCCGATTTCCGGGTAGCTGCGCGGTGTCATCACCTTGGCGAGATACATCGCAACCTGACGTGGGCGAACAACGGCACGCGCGCGGCGCTTCGACGACATTTCGCTGCGATCGATGCGATAATATTCGCACACCGCGCGCTGGATTTCGTCAATCGTAATGCGGCGGCGGCAGGCGCTGAGGATATCTTTCAGCTGCTCCTCGGCCAGCACCCGCGTTACCGGCTTTCCGGTCAGTTGAGCATATGCAAGCAACTTGTTCAGCCCGCCTTCGAGTTCGCGAACGTTGCGGCTAATGGTGCGGGCGAGAAACTCGACCACATCTTCACCGACCTGCGCCTCGGGCATGTTGGCCAAACGCTGCTCGAGAATTGACCGACGCAATTCGAGGTCGGCAGGCTGGATATCGGCTACCAGCCCCATCGACAGTCGCGACAAGATACGCTGGTCAACGCCGTCCAGCGCTTGCGGAGCGCGGTCAGCGGCAACAACCAGACGCTTGCCTGCGCCGATGATCGCATCGATGGTGTGCAGGAATTCTTCCTGAGTCGACACTTTGCCGATGATGAACTGGATATCGTCGATGAGCAGCACATCGACTGCACGCAGACGCGCCTTGAACTCCATGACTTCCTTGCGCCGCATTGCGGTCACAAATTCCATCATGAACTTTTCGGCGGACATATAAATGATCTGCGCGTCAGGATTAACCTCTGCATAAGCATGGCCAATTGCGTGCATCAGATGGGTTTTGCCCTGACCCGTTGCCGCTTGCAGATAGAGCGGGTTGAACAAAGGCTTGTCCTTCGACGCCACACGCTCGGCCGCGCTTAGCGCCAGCACATTAGTCTGACCCTTGACGAAATTGGCAAATGTCATCCGCGGATCGAGCGCAGACCGCACCGGCAGGGCTTCGGCCATATGTTGTGCTGCTGGACGCTCGGTGACGCCGGAAGGGCGAAGCATCTCGACGCGCGCCGCGCCGGGACGTGTGCGGATTTTAAGCTGCTTAACCTGATTGTTTGTCGCGGCCCAGGCGAGGCGCAACCGGTCGGCATAGTGGTCCGACACCCAGCTTGCCGAAAATTCTGATGGTAACAGCAATTCAAGCGTGCCGGTCAGGTCGCAGTAATCTCCTAAAGAAATCGAGCGAATCCATTGACCATA
>JBGSVG010000372.1:0-3592 GCA_041753095.1 Sphingorhabdus sp.
AGCGCCAACCGGACCCCGATTTTCTTGAGCGCGGCAAACATTGTGTCGGTATCGGCAGATTCCTGCAGGAATACGCCTTCGGTAATCTCCAACTCCAGCCGGTGTGGAGGCAGCCCCGAGGCAGCCAAAGCGTTTTCCACAATTTTGGGCAATAAATCATTGGCGAACTGTATCGGAGACACGTTCACTGCAACCTTCATGTTGCCGGGCCAATTAGCAGCGTCGGCGCAGGCTTTGTTAAGCGCCCATTCGCCCAAGTCTCCGATGAGATTGGCTTCTTCCGCAATCGGGATAAAAAGCGACGGAGAAATCGCGCCGCGTTCGGGGTGATTCCAGCGAATGAGAGCTTCGAAGCCGTTTACGACGTTTGTTCTGGCGTTTACCACCGGTTGGTAAGCAAGCCAGATTTCATTCCGCGACAACGCGTCGCGCAAATCTTCCTCTAATATTCGTCGGTCTTCGGCCGCTTGCAACAGGTCGCTCGAATAAAAGCGGAAACGTCCACGGCCGCCGCCTTTTGCAGCATATAGCGCAAGATCGGCGTTGCGGATGAGCTCCTCGCTCGTTCGCCCGTCGAACGGACTGACGGCAACACCAATGGATGCGCCGATGATGCATCGGCTGCCGTCTACCGAATAAGGATGCGATAATGATCGAATGATTTTGTCGGCCAAATCGCCCAGGGCGCCGCGGTCATCAACATCCTGCAGGATGATCTGGAATTCGTCGCCGCCAAGCCGGCTAATTTTTTCGCCGTCGCCGACAACCCGGACCAGTCGCTCGGCAACCTGTTTCAATAATGCGTCGCCAGCCGGATGGCCAAGCGTATCATTAACCTGTTTGAACCGGTCCAAGTCGATCAACATGATCGAGCACGCACGGCGTTGTGCCTGAAATGCTGACAAGGTTTTATCGAGCAACTGCGACATTTTGAAGCGATTGAGCAAACCGGTGAGCGAATCATAGGTTGCGAGGCGTGAGGTGTCTTTGGCCCTCCGCCGCTGCGCGGTTACATCAGTCCCGCTGCCCCGAAAGCCGGCAAATTCTTGGCCGCGGAAATAAGGGCGCCCGGATACAGCCCACCAAATCTCGTCATCGTCCGTTGCGGCCTGCAATGGCAAATCGTTGAATTTGGACTGTTTGGTAAGGATGAACGGTAGTGTCCGTTGGTGACCGGCTGCATCATCGGTTCTGCAGAACAGGTCGACGAACGGCGTTCCGATGACGTCGGTCAGTGCTTTGCCCAACACCGTACATATCGCTTCGCTCAGATAACCGATTCGTCCTGCGGCATCGGTCGACCAAAACCAGCCTTGACCGCTTTCTTCGAAATTTCGCAAGAGCAGCACTGCTTCTTTTGACGATGTAGCTGCCGCTATTGTCTGGGATGCTGCAGGAGCGCGCGAAGATAGGCGAGCCAACAAGCCGCGTGAAGCGTCCGCGGAAGCATCTGCTCCCTCGCTTTCGTTCCACGAAAACTTCTTCGTCACCATTTGGTCTTCTCAATTTGTCTGGTCCAACGCAGAGCATAGCATCGATGCCCTTGCGGAATGGTAAACAACGGAGGAATTTAAGTTATTTTGGCGATATGGCAGCGTTGTTGGTTTGAGACCGGATTTGAGCGGTCACTGACCTGATACACGACTGATCAACCACATTGCCGCGACCGACCCTATCGCATAAGCGGCAATGGTTTTGGCAGGATTAACCCAACTGTCTCGCACGCCCTTCAATACGGCCAATGTCGCCATCGCAGCAGCCACGATGACCAATTGCCCTGCCTCCACCCCCAAATTAAACGTCAGCAACGCCGTTGGTACTTCGCCTTGTGGCAGGCCTATTTCCGCTAGCGCACCTGCAAACCCGAAGCCGTGAAGCAGACCGAAGAGGAAGGCGACGATCCAGGGTATCCGTTCGGACAGACGCGGTTTGCCGGGGTCGCGCTTGACGATTTCAACAGCAAGAAAGACGATGGACAGCGCAATCGCGGCCTCAACGGGCGCACGCGGCAGGCTGACAAGCTGCAGCGTAGTCGCGATCAGTGTCAATGAATGGGCGATTGTAAACGCGGTCACCGTTGCGGCGACCCGCCATGCGCCGTTGAGCAAAAGGACGAGGCTGAGCACGAACAGCAGATGGTCATAGCCCATCAGTATATGTTCGACACCGGTGATAAAATAGGTTCGCGCGACCTGCCAGCGGTCGGGCCTAGCGGCAATATTGGCGGTCGGCGCGCCCGGCGTCAGACGCGCAGCCTGTGTACCACCGTCAAGAGCCTGATAACGCAGAAGCGCGTCTCCGGGGGTGTCTTCGAGGCCGCTTAGCGTGACGCTCCGGCCTGCGAGCGATGTGGTACAGCCGATGGTCCAGCGCGTCAAAAGCGCAGCGGAATCAATGCTTCGCTTGGGTGCCTTGGACTCAGCACAATCAGCCGGAAAGGTGGGAGTAACGCGTGCTGCCAGGCCGGGCTTAATCGGGGCCTTCCAGGTAACATCGTACAGGTGCGTGCTCCCGCCGACAGCGGGCATTTCGCGGATTTCGAGATATCCGGGGCGAAGGTCATCGGCTCGGGTCGCAACGGGCCATGCTGCAATGAATATCAGAAGCAGGATCGCGCGCAATATCACGGCTTGGCGATATGAATTTGGTAGCCGTCGAGCAGCGCCTGATAGGCCGCGGCTTCGCGTGCGGCGCGGGTTTGCGCGCGCCAATCATTGGTCACATCTTGCCGTATTTGTCCGAGCGGCGGGATTTGCGAAGCGATGACCTCGTTTATGCGGACCGCATGTAAACCGAAGCCCGAGCGCACAGGCCCCGCCCATTTGCCCAGCGGCAGGCTGCGCATGCTTTGAACAAATTCATCACCGAACTGTCGTGAAATCTGGTCGCTTGCCGCCTCAGTCATTGCGGTGGGAACATCGAGCGATGGAGCAATCACAGCCTTGCTAGCGTTGAGTGCAGAAATCGCGCTTTTAGCTGCTGCCACATCTTCGGCAAAATATTTCTGCTCGAAACTATATGCGGGATTGTATGCATATCGCGTCTTGTTGGCTTTGTAGAACTGTACCAGTTCGGCTTCGGTTGGCGGCGCATTTTCGGTCTGCGCGGTGGCGAGAAACTCCATTTTGGTACGCAGACGCCGCCGAATGATCGGGTCGTCTGCATCCAGGCCGAGTCGCATTGCCTCGCGGAAGTAGATTTCTTCCTTGATATGATCGCGGATCAGCCCGTCCAATTCCGTTGGCGACGGCGGACGCCGCCAAGTCTGTTCCCACTGCCGCGCCAGACTTGCGACCTGAGCCTCGTCGATGGTGATACTGCGGCCATCATTGTCGGTGCCAAACTGGCCCATGATCAGAAAAAGCGCAGCGCCGGCGACGAGAAAATGAACAAGCGGCTCGCGTATCGCCTTGTCCAGCCAGCTCCGTGTCATACTATCGCGACGCCCGGGCCAGGGCGTTCCACCATGATGAGCGGTTTGCCACCATCAGGGGTTCGGTATCCAGCGTCGACCTTTGCGCGCACGTCTTCTACGCGAGCGACCGGGAGGATGGCGACGCAGGCGCCGCCAAAGCCGCCACCGGTCATGCGT
>JBGSVG010000373.1:0-2940 GCA_041753095.1 Sphingorhabdus sp.
CATGTTTGTCCCGCAACCCGTGCTTGCGCAGGAATATTTGAAGGGCAAAGCTGACCCGGCGCAGTCGGTCAAATGGCAACCGCACAAGGCCTTCATGTCCTGCGACGGCAAAACCGGGGTTACAACCGGCGCGTGGCAGCGACCTAATGGAACCGTCGGCTATTTCACCACTGTCTGGCAATATATCCAGAAGAACGATCGCGGCGATGGCGAATGGAAATGGGTAATCGATCATGGTGATGGCCTGACCGCGCCCCGCGCGCCCAAGGAAATGATCGAAACCAAAGTGGCGAGCTGTAAAGGCCAGGCTCCGGCTGCACTTGTTGCGCCAGCCGAAGGCGCGAAGATGAAAGCGGGCTATTCGAAAGATCAGTCGCTCAGTTACACTTGGGTGGTGCAGCCGGATGGTGCGCGCACCGTTGAGATAAAACTCTGGAATGGCACGATGTCCGAAACCGTGATTCTCGATCAGGTCGCTGCGCAAAAATGATCGACCTTTTTCTCTCAGCCTTCATTACATTCTTCGTGGTGATAGACCCGCCGGGCTGCGCGCCGATTTATGCAAGCCTGACAAAGGGTGCGACGTCTGCGCAGCGTCGCAACATGGCGCTGCGGGCAACTTTCGTTGCAGCGGGCATATTGCTCGTATTTGCATTATTTGGCGAACAATTGCTCGGAGCACTGCATATCGAGCTCAACAGCTTCCGCATTGCAGGCGGGATCATGCTGTTCCTGATTGCCATCGATATGGTGTTCGAAAAGCGCACCGAACGGCGCGAGGAACGCGCGCAAAAAATTATCGATACGCCAGAGATAGAGGATGTGTCGGTTTTTCCCATGGCGATGCCAATGATTGCCGGACCCGGCTCAATCGCTTCGGTAATGCTGCTGATGTCGCAAAATGAGGGAATCGAGCGGGCTTCGGTAATTCTGGCTGCTTTGGTGGCCGTTCTTGTCCTGACATTGCTGGCTTTGCTCGCGGCTGGCCCAATCATGCGCGTGTTGGGCTCAAAGGCCGAGGCCGTTATCACCCGTTTGCTCGGCGTACTACTCGCAGCGTTGGCTGCGCAGTTTGTCATCGACGGATTGCGCGAAAGTTTTGCGGCCTGATTACTGCAGGGTAACGCGGTCCTCGGACCCGTCATGTCGTCCAAAAAATTGCATCAGCTGGACAATCAGGTCGGCGCGATCCGATAGGCCGCGTGCCTCAAGCAACGCCTGCTTCGCCGCATAGTCGAAGGGCGCGATCTGCGCGATGGCGTTGACCAGCGAGTAATCGTCAAGCTGGCCTACCGCTGCCCAGTCGACGGCATAGCCCTGCACATCGGCAAAGCGCCGCGATTCGATTTCGAGCGAGGCGCGCTCGGCAATCGACAACGCATCACCGGCTTCATCTTCTTCCCACAATTCAGCCTGAATTTGGCGGAAGCTGGTGGTGACATCGAGCTCCTTGATAACATTAAAACGCTGCAAACCTTCGAGGATGACATTATAACGGCCATCCTCCATCGCCTCGACATCGCCGATCCGGCCGAGGCATCCGACCTCGAACAAGGGCGGGTTTGTACCTTGCCCCTTTGGCTGGATCATCCCAACCATCCGGTCACGGGCCAGCGAATCGCCGATCAAGTCGCGATAGCGCGGTTCAAAGATATGCAGCGGCAACTGCATTCCGGGGAAAAGGATTGCGCCAGTCAGCGGAAAGATCGAAATGCGGCGGACGGTCATCCGAACAGAATCGCAGACAATTTGCGCCGTGTTGCCGCTACCCATGGATCTTCCAACCCAATCATAGCGAAAATTTCCAACAAACGTGATTTGGCGGCACCGCCGTTCCACTCGCGGTGAGCGGCGATGATATGAAGCAATGAATCCGCAGCATCATCACGCTCGCCTGCCGCCATTAAAGCATTGGCCAGCTCCAGCCTTTTGGCATGATCATCCGGCTGTGTTTGTACAGCGGCCCTAAGTGCCTCAAGCTCGTCCGGTGCAACCGCCGCTGCGGCAATACTCAACACAGACCCAGCCTTTGCCAAAGCTGGGTCGTTGCGCATCTCGTCGCTTAGGCTGTCAAAGATCGCTTGGGCCTCGTCTTGTCGGCCAAGTGCGGCCAAAGCCCGGATCATGCCGGATAAGGCGGCGGGATGTTCCGGAGCGATCGCGATTGCGTCAGTGAACAGCCCATAAGCCTGCTCCGCGCCGTCGTGCTCAAGCAATTCCTCGCCCGCATCTACCAGAGGGGCAATCTGAGCAGCGAGGTCAGTGGTGCCGTCGCCGGCGACTATCGGCAGCTTTTCGAGCAATTGATCGAGCATCTGGACCAATTGCGGTTCGGTCCGTGCAGGCGACAGGTCGGCAACGGGCTGCCCCTGAAATATCGCATAGACGGTCGGGATGGAGCGCACCTGGAATTGCGCGGCAATGAATTTATTCTCGTCGACGTTAACCTTGGCGAGAACCACGCCTTTGTCGGCATAGTCAGCCGCGACCTTTTCAAGGATGGGCGTCAGCTGCTTGCACGGCCCACACCATTCGGCCCAGAAATCGAGGATGACGAGCTTGTCCATCGATGGGGTGACCACATCGGCACGAAATTGTTCGACTGCTTTCTGCTCGTCGGTGGTCAGGCCCATCGTCGCCAAAATCATTCTCCGGTAGATTCGTTTGAGACCCTATGTGGGCAAAGCGGGTCATTTCACAAGACAGGCAATTGCCTGTCAGTATAAAAACCGCATATTTGGGGCTTGCGGGTGGGTATACCCCATGCTAACGGCGCGCCTCACCTGTCGGGAATCATGTATTGCCGACCGCCGAGCGGGCGTAGCTCAGGGGTAGAGCACAACCTTGCCAAGGTTGGGGTCGAGGGTTCGAATCCCTTCGCCCGCTCCAGTTTTCTCTCAGAAAACCAATCGTTTGAACCTCGCGAAGCTCGCGAGGCAC
>JBGSVG010000374.1:0-9329 GCA_041753095.1 Sphingorhabdus sp.
TGCGGCGCGGAGGTCTTCGATGCGGCTGTTGGTGCAGCTGCCGATAAAGATATTCTGCACCTCAACTTCGGTCATCGGAGTGCCGGGAGTGAGTCCCATATAATCGAGCGATTTCTGCGCTGCGGCCTGTTTGGACGGATCGGCAAAGCTCATCGGATCGGGAACGATGCCGGTGATGGGCAGGACGTCCTCGGGGCTGGTACCCCAGGTGACGCTTGGTGCAATATCCGCTGCGTTGATGACGATGCTCTTGTCATATGTCGCACCCGCATCGGTGGCGAGCGAGCGCCAATACGCGACGGCTGCATCCCAGTCAGCGCCCTTTGGCGCCATCGGGCGGCCCTTGAGATATTCGAAGGTGATATCGTCAGGTGCAATCAGGCCAGCGCGCGCGCCGTGTTCGATGGCCATGTTGGAAATGGTTAACCGTCCCTCGACACTCAATGAACGGATGACCGCGCCGGTATATTCGATGACATGGCCGGTCCCGCCAGCCGCACCCAGCACGCCAGTGATGTGAAGCACGACGTCCTTGGCAGTGACGCCGGGGCCAAGTTCGCCCTCAACCCGGACTTCCATCGATTTCGATTGCTTGAGCTGCAAGGTCTGCGTCGCCAAGACATGCTCGACCTCGGACGTGCCGATCCCGAACGCCAGCGCCCCTAGCCCTCCATGGCAGGCGGTATGGCTGTCGCCGCAGACAATTGTCGTGCCGGGAAGCGAAAACCCCTGTTCTGGGCCCACCACATGGACAATCCCCTGATTGGCATCGGATGCGTCGATATAACGGATGCCGAAATCAGGGGCGTTCTTCTCGAGCGCAGCCAACTGCTGCGCGCTTTCGGGGTCAGCAATGGGAATGCGCTTGCCGCGCGCGTCTAACCGCGCGGTCGTCGGCAGATTATGGTCAGGCACTGCCAGCGTCAAATCGGGTCGCCGCACCTTGCGCCCTGCCACGCGAAGCCCTTCGAACGCCTGCGGACTGGTGACTTCATGCACCAGATGCCGATCAATGAAGATTAGGCTGGTCCCGTCGTCGCGGGTCTCAACCACATGCGCGTTCCAGATTTTTTCGTACAGAGTTTGAGGTTTGGACATAAGGATAATTGCCATAGATGCGATTGCAGCGAAATCAAGTAAGCCGCGCTATCTTGCACTTCAATCTTGAGCAAATACCATCTATTGGATCCTGTATGAGTATCGCCGCCATCATATTCATCGTGCTCGCCACTGTTCTTGCGATGGAGGGCGTCGCGTGGGCGAGCCACAAATATATCATGCACGGATGGGGCTGGGGCTGGCACCGTGACCATCATGAGCCGCATGATAACAAGCTGGAAAAGAACGACCTTTACGGCATCGTCGGCGCAGTGATGAGCATGTCGATGTTTGCCATCGGCAGCCCGCTGTTGCTGGGCGAGAATGCGTGGGAGCCCGGCACATGGGTTGGGCTTGGCATCATGTTCTACGGCATCATTTACACGTTGATCCACGACGGCATCGTGCATCAACGCTATTTCAAATATGTACCGCGCAACGGCTATGCCAAACGGCTCGTGCAAGCGCACAAGCTGCACCATGCCACGGTCGGGAAAGAAGGCGGCGTCAGTTTCGGCTTCGTCTTCGCACGCGATCCGGCGAAGTTGAAAGCCGAACTGAAGGTCCAGCGTGAGGCTGGCGTTGCTGTCGTTCGCGACGCTGCGATTTAATTTTCCGGTCTGCGCCAGATCCACGTTAGCGAGATTATCGCGACGCCGATCGGTATCATCGCCCACATCATCGGCAAGGCTATCAACCCGATTATGATGCTTATCGCAAATGCAAAGGTCGCGGACCATTTTGCACGCCTGCTCACCACACCCTTTTCGCGCCATGCGACCAGATGATGGCCATAACGGGGGTGGTTCATCAACCGTGCTTCAAGCTTTGGGCTGCTCCGCGCAAAGCAGAAAGCCGCTAGGATCAGAAACGGCACCGTCGGCAATAATGGCAAAAACACCCCAATCGCGCCGAGGCCGACCGAGGCCAGACCAGCGGCGAGATAGAGTTGGCGTTTAATCAATATTGATGGACCGCCTTGGTGACGTAATAGCTATCGAGCCCTTCTGGTCCACCTTCGCTGCCAAAGCCTGATTCTTTGACGCCGCCAAACGGCGCGTCGGGCATCGAGATCACGAAGCTGTTAAGCCCGACCATGCCGGTGTCGAGCGCGTCGGCGACGAGGTTCGCTTGCCGTGCATTCTCGGTGAACGCATATGCTGCCAGACCAAAGGGCAAACGGTTGGCTTGTTCGATGGCTTCGTCAAAAGTTTTGAATGGCCGCATTAGCGCGACCGGGCCAAAAGGTTCATTATCCATGACATCGGCTGACATCGGCACATCGGCCAGCACCGTCGGCTGGTAGAAATAGCCTTTGTTACCGCGCGCGCCGCCGCTGAGCAGTTTTGCACCTTTGGCAGTTGCATCATCGACCAATGCTTCGATAGCAGATGGCCGCCGCTCGTTGGCCAGCGGACCCATGACCGTGTCTGCGTCAAGACCGTCACCAACACGCACTTGCTTCGCGCGCTCGGCAAAGCCCGCGACGAAGCGGTCGTAAACATTTTCCTGCACATAAAAGCGCGTCGGCGAGATGCAGACTTGGCCCGCATTACGGAATTTGGTGGTTGCCGAAAGCGCGATCGCCTTGTCGAGATCGCAATCGTCGAAGATGATGACCGGCGCGTGGCCGCCCAGTTCCATCGTCGTGCGCTTCACGCCGTCGGCGGCGAGCTTGAGCAAATGTTTGCCGACTGGCACCGACCCAGTGAAGCTGATCTTGCGGATGATCGGCGACGCAATTATGTGTCTGCTGACCATATCAGGTACGCCGTAAACCAGCTGCGCGACGTTGCCAGGGACGCCGCCGTCAATAACGCATTGCATGATCGCGCTAGTGCAAGCGGGGGTTTCTTCCGGCGGTTTGGCTATAATCGAACAGCCAGCGGCCAATGCCGCCGCCATTTTCTTGCACATCAGATTGACGGGGAAATTCCAAGGGCTGAACGCTGCTACCGGACCAACCGGCTGTTTCAACACCAAAGCGCGCTGCCCCGTCGGGCGGACCAGCACGCGGCCATAGCTGCGCTTGGCTTCTTCGGCGAAATAGTCGAACTGGGCGGCGCACGACAAAACTTCGGTGCGCGCCTCGGCAAGCGGCTTGCCCTGTTCGGTAGTGAGCAGCACCGCGATGGTTTCGGCGCGTTCGCGGATAAGGCCGGCAACCTTGTGCAATATGCCAGCGCGTTCATTGACGTCTACCGCGCGCCAATGTGCAAAGCCCTTCGCGGTCTCCTCAAGCGCTTCATCGAGGTCTGCCGCAGTCGCCAATGGCAATTCGGCCAGCACGTCACCGGTCGCGGGATTGATAACCTTGTGGCTGTCACGGCCCCCGCCAGTGCGCCAGCTGCCGCCCACGTAAATGCCCAAATTGGTTGGATATGCACTTGTCATAAATTCTGGTCCCGAAACATCTGTTATTCCGGTTCCAGATAGGACAGTGCGGGGGGTTAGACCACCCCCCGACGAAAATTCATTCGGTTTCGATTAGCGCGGAACAGCGACCTTGCGGCATTGGTGCGGCGCTTCGCGGGTCAGACCCGACCAGATCGCTTCGTCGCCCTTGTTATGCAGGCGATAGCCGCGCCCTTCATAAAGTGCACCTGATCCAGATGGAACCAAGCGCAACGCCACCGGACGATTGTTATTAACCGAAACCAGCACCATTTCACTGCCCAGATTATCGATTTTCAGCCGCAAGCCACTGGTGCATTCCATATAAGTGCTGACACCGGGGCCGCCAACCGATTGGCAAGCGGCAAGTGATAGCGCTGCAGCGCCAACCAAAATCGCTCTATGCATTTGTGTCTTCTCCCAAAGCAGAGGGCAAAGCCAGACAAAGTGCCCTACGATAATCAAGCTAACATGAGGGTGGGGCATGCAAAAGCCCAAATGGCATCAGCATTTATCGGGCGCGGCGGCGCGATCTCAACATCAGCCAATAGACAGGCATTCCTGCAACAAGCAGCGCCAGCCCCCATCCCAGCGCCTCCCATCCTGCTCCATAGATGGTCCAGCAGGAATAAAGCGCTGCAAGAAAGAGGATTATGGAAAATCCCCTGCTCCTCTTCAACTCGCCGACCATCATCAAACGCGCTGCTGCGGCTGCACATCCAAAATACATCACCAGCACAATGGCCGTGGTCAATATGATTAGAAATTCGAACATCGACGCCATAGAACGGCTGCTATTCATCAGGATCACAAGTGTAAGCAGCGAGCTTGTAAAAAGATGCGCGTTGCGCGGCGTGCCATTGGGTGCGGCTTTGGCCATGAAAGCAGGGAACAGGCCATCGCGCGCCATTGCCGCAGGAAGTTCGGCCTGACACATCACCCAACCATTGAGCGCGCCCAATGCGCTGATTGCGCCAAAGGCGGCGATCGCGGTGCCAGCATTAGTACCGGCATAGCTATTGACGAATTCCGCAAACGGCGCGGGCGATGCAGCGGTAATCGCGGCCGGCAACATCAGCACCACCGCAGAGCACACAAGAATATAGACGAGGCCAGCACCGGCAGTTCCAAATAAGGTTGCACGCGCGATTGTCTTTTCGGGGTTAGCAACCTTGTCCGCCGGCACCGTTGCGAGTTCGAGCCCGAGCATCGCCCAAAGCGTTAATATCGTCGCGGTGGAAATGGCGCTCAGGGAAAGTTCCGACGTCGCGAACGGACGAACAACAGCGGAGCCCTGCGACGCCAGCACATAAGCGGCGAGGCCGATGACCGCGACCAAAGGCAATATCTTGATGATCGTCCAAACGATCTGCACCTGTCCGGCGAGTTTCGTGCCGCTGATGTTGATAAGCGTAAACGCCCAAACAATCGCAACGGTTACTGCGGCTGAAATGCCGGGGCGCCCGACCACTGGGAATAATTGGCTCAGATAGCTGACGGCACCGGTCGCTATAGCTGCATTCCCGACCCACATCGAAATCCAGTACGCCCATGCAATCGCAAAACCCGCGCCATCGCCAAAAGCCGCACGGGTATAGGCATAAGGTCCGCCTGCCTTTGGCAATGCCTTGCTGAGCGCGCCGAATACAGTGGCTACGCATAACGCGCCTGCGACTGTAATCAGCCAGCCGAAAACCGAGTTCCACCCCAATGGCGCAAGGCTGGCTGGAAGCAGGAAAACGCCCGAGCCGATCATGCTGCCCATCACCAAAGCGAGCGCCATCCAAAAGCCCATCGGGCGGCTGCTTATGCCGGTTTCCTGCTGCATCTTTTGTCCCCCAACGATGACAAACTGCCATGGCAAAGGGACAAAAGCCAATCTTTGTTTAATGCGCCAATAATACAGGCACACCAATCTCGCCCAACAGGAAACGCGTTACCCCGCCGAACAGCGTTTCGCGCCAGCGGCCGTGACCATAAGCGCCCATCACGAGAAAGTCGGGTCGCCATCCGGTTGCCTCGGCAAGCAGGCATTCCTCTACGCTCAACGTGCCTTTTGCGGCCACTGCAATTTCGGCGCAGACGCCGTGGCGCGACAGATAGGCGGCAACATCTGTAACCGGAAACTCATCGGGTGCTGCCTCAACCTCAGCAATCCGGACGGCGTCAGTCGCCGCGAGCATTGGCAGCGCCGCGCGCACAGCATTGGCCGCTTCAAAACCGCCATCATAGGCGACCATCGCGCGTTCGAATGACAGGCTTTTGCACGATAGAGGCACGGCCAGCACCGGGGTGCGAGATGCGGTCACGACGTCGCTGACCAATGCACGCCCGTGCCCGGGCGTGCCCGACGCCGTGTCATCGAGCGACATCACCAATATGTCGCCCAAACGCGCTGCATTGACCAACGCATCGGCGGTTGTGCCGTCGAATATCTGCCAGTCCCAAGGCAGGCTTTCGATCTTAAGTCTCTCGTCGATCCGCGTCTGCATCTTGGCGCGCTCTTTTTCCGCCGCTTCAAACGCTTCGGTGATGAAATGGGCACCGCCGAACATGTCGAAAGCGACATAATCCTGCGGCGGGCGGGGCAAAATCAGTGAAAGATGTCCGTTAAAACGCCGCGCCAGATCAAGAGCGACCTGCAAACGGCTTTCAAAGCCTGCGTCGCTTCCCGCATGAACCATGATCGATTTCATCGTCGAGTCCTTCCCTAGAGAACCGACTCGGCGAGTCGGCTTTATCGGGTAAGTTTACATTTGTTTGCGTCATTGTTGTTGATCGACATCAAAATGCGGCAAATTACTTTTCATGCCCGTTATTCTATGTCAGCCGGAAGATATGAACGGCAATGAATTTACTGAGATAGTAATTCGGCAAGCATCTGCAGCAGATGCGGGCGCCATTGCATCAATCTATGCCGAGCATGTCCGTTCCGGGACGGCGAGTTTTGATACAGTCCCGCGGAGTGCTGCCGAAACCGAACAGAAGATCGCTGAAATCACCGCAAAGGGTTGGCCGTTTCTGGTCGCCGCGCGTGGCGCAGACGTGGTCGGCTATGCGTATGTCACGCTGTTCCGCGACCGTACCGCTTATGGCTTTACCTGCGAAGATTCGATTTATGTGCGCAGCGATCAGGCGGGCAAGGGCATCGGTTCATTGCTGATGGGGGCGCTGATCGACGCCTCGACGCAATGCGGTTTCCGGCAAATGATGGCGGTCATCGGCGGTGCTGAGCCTGCGTCGGTTGCGTTGCATACCAAGATGGGTTTCGAACATGCCGGACGGATGCGTTCTGTGGGGCGAAAGTTCGGGCGTTGGCTCGATACTATGTATATGCAGCTTGAGCTGGGCGAGGGCGACCGGACCCCGCCGGATAAAGAACCATCATAAAGCATGCGGGAGAGAATATTGTGGCGGAATTTGAGCTTGTGGCCGACGGACTGCGGTTTCCCGAGGGGCCGGTTGTTATGCCCGACGGGAGCATCATTCTCGTCGAAATAGCCTTGGGCCAAATCACCCGCGTTCATTCCGACGGCAGCACTTCGGTTATCGCTAAAACCGGTGGTGGACCGAACGGGTTAGCTCTTGGCCCTGATGGCAAGCTCTATTGCTGTAACAATGGCGGTTTTGAATATCTTGATTCCAACGGCTATCTCGTCCCGCACGGCATAGCGCAGGATTATTCGGGCGGCCGGATCGAGCGGATCGACATTGATACCGGCGAAGTAGAAATCCTCTATAAATCAGGCGACCATAACTGCATCTTGCGCGGACCCAATGACATCGTGTTCGATGCGCATGGCGGTTTCTGGTTCACCGATCATGGCAAGGTAGACTATGCCAAACGCGTCCACGACATTGTCGGCATTTTCTACGCGAAAGCGGATGGAAGCCATCTGGAAGAGGTCGTCTTTCCCTCGAACAACCCGAACGGCGTTGGCCTATCGCCCGATGGCAATACGTTATATGCTGCCGAAACATATACGTGCCGTTTGATGAAGTTCAACATCACCGCGCCCGGCAAAGTTGCGCCCGATGCGGGCCCCGGCGGCCCCGGCATCCCGGTCTATCGCCCCGCAGGCTATAAATTCTTCGACAGCCTTGGCATGGAAGCGAATGGCAATATCTGTGTCGCGACCATCGGCGAATGTGGCATCACTGTCATCTCGCCAGAGGGCGAACTTGTCGAATTCGTTGCGACCGATGACATTTTTACCACCAACATCGCCTTTGGCGGCGATGATATGATGGACGCCTACCTCTGCCTGTCGGGCAGCGGGCGGCTGGTGAAGACGCGCTGGAACCGCCCGGGGCTAAAGCTGCAATATTGATATCGGAGTAAGTGACATGCCGAGGCATAAAGAAGCGCATCTAATCGACCGCATTGGCTGGCTCCGCGCATCTGTGCTCGGGGCGAATGATGGCATTGTGTCAACCGCAAGCCTGATTGTCGGCGTTGCAGCGGCGCAGGCGTCCCCAGCTACGATATTGATGACCGGCATTGCCGGTCTTGTTGCGGGCGCGATGTCAATGGCGGCAGGGGAATATGTGTCGGTCAGTTCGCAAGCCGATACCGAAAGCGCCGACCGCGAACGTGAAAAGGCCGAACTCGAAACTATTCCTGAAAAAGAACGCGAGGAGCTTGTCGGCATATATGAGGCGCGCGGCCTTGACCGAGCTCTCGCCGAACAGGTCGCGGACAAGCTGACCGCGCACGACGCACTGGCTACGCATTTGCGTGACGAACTTGGGATGGCGATGCATACTGCGGCACGGCCGGTACAGGCGGCGGTTGCCTCTGCGGCCGCGTTTGCGGTTGGCGCTGCCCTTCCGCTGGCAATGGTGCCATTGTCGCCTGCACCTTATCTCAGCTGGGCAGTGTCGATTGCTGCGTTGCTGTTTCTGGCAATCCTTGGCGCAGTGGGCGCAAAAGCGGGCGGAGCTCCCATCGGCAAAGCAGTGCTGCGTGTTACCTTCTGGGGCGCGTTCGCCATGGCCGCAACCGCCGCTATTGGTTCCCTGTTCGGTACCACGGTCGCTTAAGGGGCAGCATGATATTCAAGGCGGTGATTTTCGATTTCGGTGGCGTCATTACATCGTCACCTTTCGAAGCGTTCAAGCGGATGGAGGCGGCGCTTGGATTGCCACAAAACTTCGTTCGTCAGGTCAATTCCAATAATCCCGACAACAATGCCTGGGCGAAGTTCGAGCGAGCCGAGATTGATACAGCAGAATTCGATGCCCTGTTCGCGGAGGAGGCCCAAGCCTTGGGTCATGACCTCGACGGCGCATCGGTCATCGCTTGTCTGTCGGGTGACGTCCGCCCCGATATGGTCGCCGCACTCGACCAGTTGAAAGCCCGCGGGTTTTTGCTGGGCTGCATCACCAATAATGTCCCTGCTGGAAAAGGCGCAGGCATGGCCGGTAGCACTGAAAAGGCTGCTGCGGTCGAAGCGATCATGGCACGCTTTGACCATGTCATCGAAAGCTCCAAAGCTGGCGTGCGTAAACCCGATCCGCGCATTTACCAGATGATGTGTGACGCTTTAGACGTCGCGCCGCCCCAATGTATTTACCTCGATGACCTCGGCATCAACTGCAAACCGGCGGCAGCTTTAGGCATGTCGGCAATCAAGGTGACGAGCGGCGGGCAGGCCTTGGCTGATCTCGGTGCGCTATTGGCGTTGACCTTTGCGCCGGTTGGCGGCTAGGCGGAGGGCCGTTCCGTCTCTCCCATATCTCTGGAGCATATCATGGCGAAAAAACTCTTCCCCGACGCGGCTTCGGCGCTCGACGGTCTTCTTAAAGATAACATATTAATTGCCAGCGGCGGCTTT
>JBGSVG010000375.1:0-8375 GCA_041753095.1 Sphingorhabdus sp.
GAGCAACGCGACATTGCAAACTGGGCGTTTACACAAAAGGACGTATGATATGGTGCAAAAAGCTGGCCGGCCGTTGTCGCCGCATTTGCAGATTTACCGTTGGTCGCCGCAAATGGCGATTTCGATATTTCATCGGGCAACTGGGTTTGTTCTTGCAACGGCAGGGATGCTGACGTTGTTGTGGTGGTTATCGGCCATCGGTGGCGGCGCAGAGAGTTATGCGAATTTCCAAAAATATGTGGTGTCAGCCGGCGAAGATGCGACCGGGCTGCAAACGGCGAGTAACTGGTTCTTCAAGCTTGTTGCATTGGCCGTTACATTCAGCTTTTTCCAGCACCTGTTTTCCGGGCTTCGCCACCTCGTGCTCGATATGGGCGCCGGGTATGAGCTGAAAACTAATCGCACATGGGCGCTTGCTGCATTCGTTGCAGCGTTTTTTGCAACTGCATTGGTCGCGCTGCTTGTGGCATCGCGGTTCATCGGAGTTTGATGATGGGTAGTGGAACAAATATCGGCAAGGTTCGCGGGCTCGGTTCGGCCAAGCATGGCGGCGGGCACTGGATAAACCAGCGCACGACAGCTGTCGGCAATCTGTTGCTGACGACGTGGCTGGTGGCATCGCTTCTCATAATGCCTAATTTCGATCAGGCGACGCTTGCGCAATGGTTGGCACAGCCGACCGTCGCGGTGCCGATGATCCTGATGCTAGTCAGCATATTCTGGCATGTGCGTCTTGGACTTCAGGTTCTGATCGAGGATTACGTCCATGACGACGCGCTGAAATTCGGCGCGATGACCCTGCTTAATTTCTATGTGGTGGGCGGAGCCGTATTCGGCATTTTCACCGTCGCCAAACTTGCCTTTACCGGAGCTCCCGCCTGATGTCCGAAGCGTATAAGATTATCGACCACACTTATGACACTGTGGTTGTTGGGGCAGGTGGTTCTGGTTTGCGCGCAACGATGGGCAGCGCCGAAGCTGGATTGAAAACCGCGTGTATCACAAAGGTCTTCCCGACCCGTTCGCACACGGTTGCCGCGCAGGGCGGGATTGCGGCGTCGCTTGGCAACAACAGTCCCGACCACTGGACCTGGCATATGTATGACACGGTCAAGGGTTCGGACTGGCTCGGCGACCAGGATGCGATTGAATATATGGTGCGTGAGGCGCCTGCTGCGGTTTACGAACTTGAACATGCCGGCGTCCCGTTCTCGCGGAACACCGATGGCACGATTTATCAGCGCCCGTTTGGCGGCCATATGCAGAATATGGGCGAGGGCCCGCCAGTACAGCGGACTTGCGCCGCCGCAGACCGCACCGGTCACGCTATGCTGCACGCGTTGTATCAGCAGAGCCTGAAATATGATGCGGACTTCTTCATCGAATATTTTGCGCTCGACCTGATCATGGAAGACGGTGAGTGCCGTGGTGTTGTTGCCATGTGCATGGAGGATGGCAGCATCCACCGCTTCAAAAGCCACGCGGTAGTGTTGGCAACCGGCGGTTATGGCCGTGCGTACTTCTCGGCAACCTCCGCGCACACCTGCACCGGTGACGGCGGCGGCATGGTGCTTCGTGCTGGGCTGCCGTTGCAGGATATGGAATTCGTCCAATTCCACCCGACAGGCATTTATGGTGCAGGCGTGCTGATCACGGAAGGCGCGCGCGGCGAGGGCGGATATCTGACCAACAGCGAAGGCGAGCGCTTCATGGAGCGCTATGCGCCGTCCGCCAAGGATCTGGCGTCGCGTGATGTTGTATCGCGCTCGATGGCGCTTGAAATGCGCGAAGGTCGCGGTGTTGGTCCGGAAAAGGACCATATCTATCTCCACCTCGACCATATCGACCCCGCCGTATTGGCCCAGCGTCTGCCGGGCATCACCGAAAGCGGCAAGATTTTCGCAGGCGTCGACCTGACACGGCAACCTTTGCCGGTGTCGCCGACGGTCCACTATAATATGGGCGGAATTCCGTGCAATTATCATGGACAGGTCGTTACCAAGAAAGACGGCAATGACGATGCAGTTGTGCCCGGACTTTATGCCGTGGGCGAAGCGGCCTGCGTTTCGGTCCATGGTGCCAACCGTCTGGGCTCGAACTCGCTCATCGATTTGGTGGTGTTTGGCCGCGCGACCGGACTGCATCTGAAAGCCAATCTGACCCCCGGGGCGTCGCACAAGCCTTTGCCCAAGAGCGCAACCGACCTGCCGCTGGCGCGCGTCGACAAGTTCCGCAATGCCAAGGGCGGTTCGCCGACCTCGCAAATCCGCCTCGAAATGCAGCGCACGATGCAAAAGCATGCCGCCGTATTCCGCGACACCGAGTTGCTGGCAGAGGGCGTGACCCTGATGCAAAAGGTCAACAAGCGGATGGAGGATGTCGCAGTCACCGACCGCAGCCTGATCTGGAACACCGACCTGATCGAAACGCTGGAGCTCGATAACCTGATGGCGCAAGCCGTCTGCACAATGGAAAGCGCGAACAACCGTAAAGAAAGCCGCGGCGCCCATGCGCATGAAGATTTCCCGAACCGCGATGACGAAAACTGGATGAAGCATACCGCTTCATGGTTTGACGGCTGGGGTGGTTCCGGCGGCACGGTAACTTTGGATTACCGCGCGGTGCATGATTACACGCTGACCGATGAGGCGGAGTATATCAAACCCAAGGCGCGGGTGTATTGAGTTTTTAAGACGTTGGGAGGCGTCGGATGAAAGGATATTATTACCTGACGAGAGAATGGCTGGAAAATGAGGTAGCGGCGGCTCGCAAAGCCGAGGCGTCGGGTGATTTCGAAGAAGCTTTTCGCCGCCTGGAACGCGCCCATGTGGTAGGTCAGCGCTCAACCCGGCACCATGTGCGCATCCATTGGGAAATGTTCAAATGGGCACTGCGCCGATCAGATTTGCGCGAGATGGTCGGGCAGGTGACGCGCCTCATTGGTGCTGCTGTGGTCACTGCGTGGGGATGGATCCCGATAGGAAACACCGGGGGCAGCAATATCAGCCCTTTCAAACCGATGCCTATACCCGATGATTTGCAGGCCGTTATCATGGAAGCAACGCGTAGATGATGTGCGACGAAATGGTCTATTTCGTGCGATAGTCAATCGTCGAGACTAGCAAACACATCGGTGGCTATCGCCAAACTCCGCTTTCGTTTTTCATGGTCAAATATCGAGCAAGCGATGATGATTTCGTCCGCTTTCGTCCGCTCAATAAACGCGGCGACCCCTGCTTTTACTCTTTCAGCCGCGCCGATCACACTCGCCGACAGAACATTGTCCAACATCGCCGCGTGCGATGGCGGCAAGGATGCGCGATAACCTTCCACCGGCGGTGGCATTTGGCGGGGGTTGCCGGTGCGGAGCGAGACGAAGCTTTGCTGCATCGAGCTGGCGAGATATTCGGCCTCTTCGTCGGTTTCGGCTGCGATGATGTTGAATGCCGCCATTGCGTATGGCGCGTCCAGCGCTGCGCTTGGCCGGAAATGGCTGCGGTAGATGTGCAGCGCTTCGTCGAGCATATCGGGCGCGAAGTGGCTGGCGAAGGCGAAGGGCAGGCCCAGCGCGCCTGCGACTTGCGCGCCGTAGAGGCTGCTACCGAGAATGTAGAGCTGAACATCCGCGCCTGCGCCGGGAGTGGCGACTATGCCGGTCTGGCCGTCGTCGGCGAAGTAGCTTTGCAGCTCCATAACGTCGCGCGGGAAAGCATTGGGGTCGCTGTCGAGCGTTCGCCTAATCGCAGCGGCGACGCGCTGGTCGCTTCCGGGTGCGCGACCAAGCCCCAAGTCGATTCGTCTGGGGTGGAGTGCATCCAAAGTGCCAAATTGTTCCGCAATGACGAGCGGCGAATGGTTAGGCAACATGATGCCGCCCGAGCCAACGCGGATTGTTTTAGTCGCGGCGGCAATGTGCCCGATGACCACGCTCGTCGCGGCGCTGGCGATGCCGCGCATGCCATGATGTTCGGCAACCCAGTAGCGGGTGAAGCCGAGGCTTTCGGCATGAGCGGCGAGATCGGCGGCATTGGCCAATGCGGTGGCGACATTGCCGCCTTCAACAACGGGGACGAGATCGAGGAGGGAGAATTTGGTCATATTGCTAAGATGGGTGCGCGGCTCCCCAAAGCCAAGCGCAATCGACTATCTACGAGCGGCGTGCCATAGAATACGCAATGCTGACCGATCTGTACGCACCTTTTCTGATAACGACGTTGCTTATCGAGTTGACCCCGGGCCCGAATATGGCGTGGCTGGCGCTCACCAGTGCAAGTCATGGCAAGCGGTCGGGCTTTGCTGCCGTAGCCGGAATTGCATTAGGGCTGGCATTGCTGGCGCTCGCATCGGCGGTTGGTCTGGCCGAACTGGCAACGCGCTCTCCCTTTGTCTTCGGCCTGTTGCGATATGCGGGAGTGGCCTATCTGCTGTGGCTCGCGTGGAAAGCGTGGACGGGCGAGGAAGAATTATCGCCCGATATCGCTAACCAAAATGCGTTTGGTGCATGGTTCCGGCACGGACTGTTGCTGAATTTGCTGAACCCGAAGGCCGCCGTGTTTTTCGTTACCGTGCTGCCTGCCTATATTGCGGCAGACGCTCCGGTCGCGCCACAGACGGCGCTGCTTTCAGCAAGCTATGTTGTGATTGCGACCGCGATCCACCTGATCATCGTGGCGTTCGCAGGGCACGCACATAATTGGATATCGGTTGGCAACCGAAGCCATGTCATCCGTCGTGTTTTTGCAGGCTTGTTGGCCACGATTGCGATCTGGTTCCTGATCAGCACCGCCTGATGCTTTTCACAAATTCCTCACCTTGCCCTCATGGCTTTCTTTTCGGGACTTGGCATGAAGTCGACGCTAAAAGCACCAATTGGAAGGAAATCAAATCATGACAACCGAACGAAGTCCCGGATGGAAATTGTTCCTTGCCGGTATAATCGGCATTGCCCTCGTCATCCCGTTGATGATGGTTTACGCGCTGGTCTGGGACCGGCAGGAACAATCGAACGTCGCGCAAAACTCGATTGCCGCAGGTTGGGGTGGGCCGCAAGTGGTGGTCGGACCTGTGCTGGTTATCCCTTATACCGCGAACAGCGTTGAGACAGTCGACCAGAATGGTCGCCAGACGACGCGGACGGTTCTGGTGAAGAAGGAGCTTTTTCTTTCGCCCGAGACAAATGCAATCACAACCAACCTGAAGCCGGATCGCAAAAAGAAGTCGATTTATGAAAGCGTCCTATTCGTTGCCGAGAATAGCGGGACAGCACGCTTTGCGTTGCCCGCCGATTTCGCGCGTTATGGCATCGCGCGAGATTCGCTCAATCTTGCCGGAGCCGAATTGCGGTTCGGCATATCCGATGCGCGGGGCCTTCAGGCCGACAGTAAGGTCGTGGTCAACGGCACCTCGCTTGAGCTGCAACCGGGGAAGGGATTGGCGGCGTCGGGCGGTTCGGGTTTCTTCACCTTTGTCGATTGGGACGCAGCAAGCCCGATGGAGGTAACTTATAATTACGCCATTCGTGGCAATAAGACACTGACGATGGTCCCGCGTGGGGGTGAGACGAAATGGAATGTGAAATCGAGCTGGCCCAGCCCAAGCTTCGCGGGTGATTTCCTGCCGACCAAGCGCGACGTTAAATCGTCTGGGTTCACATCAAGCCATGCTGTTACAAATCTAGCGCTCGGGCAGGCGTTGGTTTTAACCGAAGATTTGGGGGCACCGAATCCCATCGATAGCCGCAACTATTCATCAAGCATCATGGTACAAGCTGCACCGAGCGCGGGCGGACCAAGTCAGGCGGCCTCCATCGGGCTGATCGAACCCGTCGATCTCTACAGCCAGGTCGACCGCTCGGTGAAGTACGGCTTCCTCTTCATCGGCTTCACCTTTCTTGCCTTCCTGATGTTCGACGTGATCGCAGGCGCGAAGGTTGCGGCGGCGGAGTATCTGCTGACCGGGGCAGGGCTGGTACTGTTCTTCGTGCTGCTACTTGCCTTTGCCGAAGTGGTCGGCTTCATGTGGGCCTATTTGATAGCGGGCGGCGCGATCACCGGCTTGCTCACGGCCTATTCGGCGGCGGTGCTTAAAAGCTGGATGCGGGCGCGGTTTATCGGCGGATTGCTGGTTGGACTATATGCCACGCTTTATGTGCTGCTGAACCTCGAGGCTTACTCGCTGATTATCGGCTCGCTGCTGCTCTTCGTAGCATTGGCAGTGGTTATGTGGGCAACCCGCGCCATCGACTGGGGTGCCAAGCGCGAAGTTGCCGGCGAACCTAGCGCCAGCGCAGCATAGATCGGTCGAGTTGTGAGACGGATCGGACGCCCATGAGTTTCATGTCGCGTTCGATCTCGTCGCGCAGCTTGCCGACGATGCGTTGAACGCCGGGTTCACCCGCAGCCGCCAGCGCATATAAATATAATCGCCCGCCGGAACACGCCGTTGCTCCGGCGGCGATTGCTTTCAGGACATGGCTGCCGCGCCGGACACCGCCGTCGCAGATGATGTCGATCTTTCCGCCAACGGCATCGGCGATTTCGGATATCTGGTCGAAGGGCGAGCGCGATCCGTCGAGTTGCCGGCCGCCGTGGTTTGACACCATGATTGCGGTCGCGCCGATATCGACTGCGCGCTTGGCGTCATCGACCGACATGATGCCCTTCAGGCAAAATTGCCCACCCCAATCGGCGCGGACCTTCTCCGCCATTTCCCAATCCATTGAGGTGTCGAGCATGGTGTTGAAATATTCCGCAACCGACACCGCCACATTGGTTCCCGCATCGACATGGGTTTGTAGGTTGGGCAACGCGAATTTCTCGCGAAACATGTAATTCAGCGCCCACATCGGGTGGATGGCATAGCTTAACACTGAAGCGGGCGTGAAGCGCGGCGGGGATGTGAACCCGCTGTTGAGGCATCGCTCCCGATTGCCAGAAACAATGGTGTCTACGGTCAACGCAATCGCGTCGAACTTCGCTGCCTTGCAGCGTTCAATCATCGACGTGTTAAGGCCTTTATCCTTGTGGATATAAAGCTGAAACAATTTTGGCGATGTGATGGTCTCACCGACCTCTTCGATGCTCACCGTAGCAAGCGAGGATATTCCAAACCATGTATCGAATGTCTGTGCTGTAGCTGCAACGGCGCGTTCGCCCTGCCAGTGGAACAACCGCTGCAATGCGGTAGGCGACAGCATCAACGGCATCGCAATGCGCTTGCCCATCACTGTTACGCCCATATCGATTTCGGAAACGCCAGCCAGCACATTGGGTACCAGGTCGCAATCATCGAATGCAGACGTGTTCCGATCCTTCGTCCGCTCGTCATCTGCCGCACCGTCGATATAATTGAATATAGGTGACGGCAGGCGCGCTTTGGCAAGCCGCCTGAAATCCGTCACATTGTGGCAGTCGGCAAGGCGCATACCAGCTTAGAAAATGCCTTGAAAGTAATTGCACTGGTTGGGATCGCCGCTTTGGAGGCCTTTTTTCAGCGCCGCCATGCGCTGCTCTGAAGTCCCGTGTGTGAACATACTCTCGACGGGTGCACGCCCTGCCTGTTGCATAAGGGTATCATCACCAATAGCGTTTGCAGCGCGCATGCCCTCTTCGATGTCGCCAGGTTCAATGCGGCTCTGGTTCTTTGCAGCCCATACCCCAGCATAACAGTCCGCCTGCAGTTCCATCCGGACCTGCAACTGGTTGCCCTCGGCTTGGCCGACGCGAGATTGGGCACGACGGACATTATCGGCGATGCCTGTCAGATTTTGGATATGATGCCCGACTTCATGCGCGATTACATAGGCATATGCGAAATCGCCGCCACCGCTCATCTGGTCCATTTGCTGGAAGAAGCTGGTGTCGAGATAAACGCCCTGATCGCTTGGGCAATAGAACGGACCCATCGCCGATTGTGCCGCACCGCAACCGGACTGACCCCCACCACTGTAAAATTCCAGCTTGGCAGGGCGATACTGCTGCCCGCCCTGCTGGAACAAAGCTCCCCAGGTATCCTCCGTCGATTTTAGAACGCGGCAAGCAAAAAGCTCTTCCTGCGTATCGCAAGCGACATTGCCGCTGCCTGCCTGCTGACCGGTGCCCGGCGCGACGCCAGAGCCGCCGAGGTTGAGCATACCGCTCGACATTACAAAATAGCCGACAACAGCAATAATCAGGAGCGTGCCGCAGCCCATTTTTCGGCCCAGCAGCATCGGAAGGAAGCTGAACAAAAGTCCAAGCATGCCGCCACCACCACCGCCAAAACCGCCACCACCGGAGCCCTGATCATTGACGTTGCTGCTTGGATCCAGATCATCGAGACGCATGGCGATTCTTCCTTGATTTCTATAATTTCAGCATTGCCGTTCACGCCGAAAA
>JBGSVG010000376.1:0-7896 GCA_041753095.1 Sphingorhabdus sp.
GCGGACCAGCTGGTTAATCGTTGGCATATCTTCACCTTTGTTAAGCGGTTACTTTAGGTGGCAAGGCGTGTTTGCGGTGGAGGCTCAGCCTTTTGCCCACCCGACCTGACACATAATGTGCTGCTATTTTGAGTTTTTCCTAAATACCTGAGAGAATCATGACTCGGGCCTTAAGGAAGGCGCGCCATTAGCGACGAACGGGATATGGGTCAAGGGGTGGCTATCGCAAACCATCCACTGCATCTTTGGCCGTTTTCAAGTCGCAGTCGGTTCTCTCACGGACGAGCTTGACCGCCTCAATAAAATTGCCCTCGGCCTTTAGCCGCAATGCTTGAGCGCGAATTTCATGTGGAATGCCCGCCGCAAGCTGGACCTTGACCGCCGCATCGGTTGGTTTGGTCAGGTTAACCCGGCGGCTCTTGCGCCAGCGGATAACAATCGCGAGCAACAATGCCACGCCGAATCCTGATGCGAAGGCAGTCCAGTCATAGTCCGCGCCAGTCAATATTATCGCCTTTCGGTCAACACCGCATTCTCGACCTTGATCCGCCACCAGAGCAAAGCGGCGTTCAAGGCCGAAAAGGTCAGCGCCATCATCGGCGCACCCAATAGCATTGGCAGCAGCGCTATCTCAACCACCACGAGCGCGTAATTGGGGTGCTTGATGAGCCGATACGGCCCCCTCTTCACTCTAGGGAAATGCGGCGCGCTGATGATGCGCGTGGTCCACCAGCGACCGATGCTGGCGAGGGTCCAGAAACGGAAGGTCTGGCTGGCGATAAACGCATTAAGAAGGAGCAGATCGGGCCGGGTCGTTGGCTCGGCGAATAGCGCAATCGAGATCAGCCAACCGGTGTGTAGAACGATAAACAGCGGATAATGCTCTGCGCCATATTCCCGACCTCCTTCAGCCAGCAAACGTCGCGTGTTGGCGTTGGAATAGGCAAGTTCAGCCAGCCGCTGAATGACGACATAGGCGAACACCGCTTGCGCCCAGATTGGCCAATCGAAGAAGCTCATGGCCTGAGCAGTCCCACTGCACCGACAAAGCCGGGACCAAGCGCTGTTATCAGCGTTGGTCCGGCGAGCGGCCCATCGGCAAGCAACGCGTTGAGCACAAACAAGGCCGTCGGCGAACTCATATTACCATGCTCACAAAGTACGTTGCGTGTCGTGGAGAGATTATTGCCAAAATATTCCGCCAGCGCATCAACAACCCGCCCGCCGCCGGGGTGGCAGGCTGGCTCGCCCATTCTGGCCTTGGTCAAACCTTGTTCGGACAGGAAGGCATCACACAACGGTGCGAAATGGCTGTTCACAAAAACCGGAATGTCGCGCGCCAGCACAAGGTCGAAGCCGGTGTCGCCAATTTCCCAGCCCATCATGTCGAGCGTATCGGGCCAGACATGGCTGGCAAAAGCCGACAGTGCCGGCCCTTCCCCAGCCCCGATCACCGCCGCCGCACATCCATCGGCGAACAGCGCGAGTGCGACCATATCCTTCTTGTCCATCCGTGCATGGTCATAAGCGATGCTGCACAATTCCAGACTGACCAGCAGCACCGGCTTGCCTGGCGCAGCGCGAAACAGGTCGGCAGCCACCCCGAGGCCAATCACCCCGCCGGCACAACCATAGCCGAACAACGGCACGCAGCGTGTATCAGGTGCAAATCCCATCGCTGCAATCATTCGGCTCGGCAGGCTCGGCGTCATCGTGCCGGTGGTGGAAACGAAAACGATCTGGCCAATATCAGCGGCGGTTAAACCGGCATGCTCAAGCGCTTGGCCAGTTGCAGCCTGAAACATCCGCGACGCCGTATCCTCGTAGACCCTCGCGCGATCAGGCCACGACCGTTCCCCGAAATAATATTCCGGAGGCATCGCGATATGGCGTTGTTCGATTCCGGTATTGCCCAATATCTCCGCCATGCGCGGTGGCAAAGCCTTGCCCTTGGCTTGCGCTAATATGCCAAGCACTTGGGCCTGCGTGATACGGTGCGACGGCAAGGCTGTGCCGAGCGACAATAAACGGGGGGAGATTTGCGACATTCAATCGCGTCGCTACGCTGGTTTACGTGATAGCGCTAGGCAGACTTTACCCTACCCCACGGCCCCCTGATCGCCAATGTCATCGTCGGCTCCATCATATTGACAAACATCGTCGAGCCGTCAGGCGAAAAACATCCGCCGGCAAATTCGGTTTGCACCCGGGCCTTGGCGATCATGTAAGTCCGTCCGGCACCATCGACGCCGCGAATGTGGTTATCGGAAATGTCGGTATACTGGTCCTCGCACACCATCAAATGGCCGTTCGGCATCACGCACAGATTATCGCCATAATTGTAGAACGCCGGATTGGTCGATTCCATGAACAGATCAATCATTCCCGGAGCGTCGCTCTCGCCCGAATGACCTTCGTTGACGGCAGGCCGGTAGCGGAAAATTTGTCCGAATTTTGCGGCACCGCCATTGGTGCAGGCGAAAAACAGCTCTCCCTTGCCCCAGAAAATACCCTCGCCGCGCGCGAAAAGCGCCGCACCCTTGGCCGCACCTTGCTTGCGCAAATCGTCGTTCGGGCTTTCGGGGTCGGACAGCGGCACCCATTTGACTCGATATTGCTTGCCTTTGCTGACTTGCACTTCGGTCCAGTTACGCGTGTCTTTGATGTCAGCCTCGACAAAGGCCAACGCCTCCAAACGGCCACCCTTGGCAAGCTGGCCTTTTTCGTTCGGAATAAAGCGATAGAGCAGGCTGTCACCGCGATCTTCGGTCAGATACGCGATGCCGGTACGTGGATCGACGCAGGCGGCTTCATGATTGAAACGGCCCATGGCTTTTAGGGGAACAGGCGTCACCAGACCTCTGTGCGTCGCTGGCACCTCGAAGATATAGCCATGATCCTTGCCGACGCCGTTTCCGGCTTTGGTCATATTTTCTTCACATGTCAGCCAGCTGCCCCAAGGCGTAATCCCGCCCGAACAATTGCGGATTGTGCCCGACAGGCTGAGCCACTCGGCTTCGCGCTGGCCGGTCTTCATGTCGTAGATCAATGTCGTTGTGCCGCCCGGCAAAGGCATCGATTTGTCATCGGCCATCCGGTCGTAGGTGATGAAGTCTTTGGGCACCGGGCTGGTGAACGGTCCAACGCCGGAGTCGCCAACGCTCAACTCATGGTTGCGAACGAGCGCGACCTTGCCTTTGCCCAGATCAAACGCACCCATGCCGTCGGCGGAGTTCGGGACGAGGAAGCCATCGTCCATGATATTGCCGAGCCGCGAAATAACGCGATAGTTAAAACCCCTAGGCAGATCGATTAGGTTGTTCGGGTCGCGCACTAGCGGGCCGTAGCCACGGACCTCGTTCATCCCAGCAGCCGGCGCTTGCGCAATGCTGCGCGCGGCAAGGCCTGCAAAGGCGATGCTGCCAAGGCCAAATCCGAATTGGCGGCGGGTGAAATTCATGGCGGTGTTCCTCCATTATGCTGATGCCCGACTGCACCCGAAAGATGACAATGCCGTTGCAGCTTGATAGAGCGCGCTCAAATCAAACCAAAGGCTTTTGTTTCCCATGACAGTTCGTACTCGAGTCGCCCCTTCCCCCACCGGCGACCCCCATGTTGGCACCGCATATATCGCTTTGATCAATTACTGTTTTGCCAAAAAACGTGGCGGCGAGTTCTTGCTGCGGATCGAGGATACCGATCAGGCGCGGTCGACCCCGCAGTCGGAAAAGATGATCCTCGAATCGCTCAAATGGCTCGGCCTTAGCTGGGATGAAGGCCCCGATGTCGGCGGTCCGCATGGTCCATATCGCCAGTCGGAGCGCAGCGCGATTTATACCGAGCATTGTGACCGGCTGTTGGCAGATGGCCATGCGTTCAAATGCTATTGCACGTCGGAGAAACTGACCGACATGCGGCGACATCAAATAGCCGCGAAACAGCCGCCTAAATATGATGGCACCTGCCTGTCGTTGACCGATGCTGACCGCGCGAAGCTCGATGCCGAGGGTGTCTCCCACGTCGTTCGAATGAAAATCCCGACCGAAGGCAAATGCACCGTTCAAGACACGCTTCGCGGCGAGATTGAATTTGAATATGCAGTCGTCGACATGCAGGTGCTGATGAAATCGGACGGCCTGCCGACTTATCATCTCGCCAATGTCGTTGACGATCATCTGATGGGCATCACCCATGTGATGCGCGGTGAGGAGTGGATTTCGTCTGCGCCCAAGCATCTGCTGTTATATCAATATTTCGGCTGGGAGCCGCCGGTGCTCACGCACCTGCCCTTGCTGCGTAACGCCGACAAATCCAAGCTGTCGAAGCGCAAGAATCCGACCTCAATCCTATTTTACCAACGTGCGGGGTATCTGCCACAAGCAATGCAGAATTTCCTTGGCCTGTTTATCAAATCGGCCAGCGAGGAAGATGAGAAAACCTCACTACAGGATTTGATCGACGGTTTCGATGTCCACAATATCTCATTGGGCGGACCCGTGTTCGACACGTCGAAACTCGACTGGCTCAATGGCCGGTATTTGCGCGAAGAGCTCGACACTGCGCAGTTTCTCGATGCTATCAAGGCGTGGGCCTTGAACGACGAATATCTAACCCCCATCGCCGAAATGGCGCAGGCGCGGATCACCAAATTGTCCGACCTTGGCGGCTTGGTTGGCATGTTCTTCATGAACCGCCTCGACGGCATGACCGCAGAAGCGCTGCGCGATGGCGTGAAGTTGGACCAAGACCAACAACGCACCGCCTATACGCTGGCATTGCAGCAATTCGACTCGCTTATCGAATGGAACAAGGAAGGCGTCGAAGCCACCCTGCGCCGCACCGCCGAAGTGCTTGAAGCCAAGCTGAAAGACGTCATCCGCCCAATGTACATCGCTATCACCGGCCAGCCGCAAGGCGTGCCGTTGTTCGATGCGATCGTTCATCTCGGCCGCGACATCATCCGCGAACGCCTCCGCCATGCGATGGAATTGCTTGGTCCTGCGACCAAGAAGGAAGCAGAAGCTTGGGGCGCATTACTGACCGCCCCGCCAAAGGCCGAATGAGCGACATCGCGCTCCACGAAAGCTGGAAGGCACCGCTGCTGCCCGAGTTTAATTCGGACTATATGGCGGCGCTCAAATCCTTTCTGGTCACCGAGAAAGCAGCTAGGAAAATAATCTACCCGAAAGGCAGCGAATGGTTTCGCGCGCTCGACTTAACGCCTTTAGACAAGGTCCGGGTCGTGATTTTGGGGCAGGATCCTTATCATGGCCCCGGCCAGGCGCATGGGCTTTGCTTTAGCGTCAAGCCAGGTGTCCGTCCGCCGCCCAGCCTGCTAAATATCTACAAAGAGCTTGAGAGCGATCTCGGCCTCCCCCGACCGCGCCACGGTTTCCTCGAACATTGGGCCGAGCAGGGCGTGCTGCTGCTCAACAGCGTACTCACCGTCGAAATGGCCAAGGCAGCGTCGCACAGTCAGAAGGGATGGGAACGCTTTACCGATGCCGTCATAAAGCTGGTCAATAACAAACCCGACCCGGTCGTGTTCCTCCTGTGGGGCAGTTATGCGCAGAAAAAGGCAGCCTTTGTGGACAGTGGGCGGCATCTGGTTTTGAAGGCGGCACATCCTTCGCCTTTGTCGGCCTATAACGGCTTTCTGGGGTGCCGCCATTTTTCGCAAACCAACGCCTTTCTGGAAATGCACGGACAACCGCCCATAGACTGGAGCCTGCCTGATGCCGTTTGATGACCGGCCGCACCGGCGGTTTAATCCGCTCAACGGGCAATGGGTGCTCGTCTCCCCGCACCGGGCCAAACGGCCGTGGCAGGGGCAGCAGGATGAACCGGACAACAGCGTGCGTCCAGCCTATGACCCCGGCTGCTATCTTTGTGCCGGCAATGAACGTGTCGGCGGCGTCGCCAATCCCGATTACACGGACGTGTTCGTGTTCGACAATGATTTCGCGGCGCTTCTGCCTAGCAACGATGGCAGCGAAGGCAACAGCAATCCGTTGTTCCGCTGTGCTCCAGCAAATGGCACCAGCCGCGTCATTTGCTTCTCACCCGATCATGGCAAAACCTTGCCGGAACTGCCCGTTACAGCGATCCGGACTGTGGTGGATATATGGGCCGCTCAAGAGACCGAGCTGTATGCGAACCACGCCTATGTCCAGATATTCGAGAACAAGGGCGCGATGATGGGGTGCTCAAGCCCGCACCCGCACGGGCAAATCTGGGCCACCAATTATATTCCCGCCGAACCCGCGTGCGAAAATAAAACGCAATCAAATTGGCTTGCCGACCATGGCCAGTCGATGTTGCTGGCTTATGCCGAAGCCGAAGCAACCGATGGCAGCCGTAATGTAGCAATCAATGAACACTGGCTGGCGGTGATCCCATATTGGGCGAGCTGGCCTTATGAAATCCTGCTGCTTCCTCGTTTTGGCGTTCAACGCCTTGGCCAACTGACCAATGGACAGCGAGATTCGCTTGCGGAAATCATAAAAACGATAACCATCGCCTATGACAATCTCTTCCAGACCAGCTTCCCCTATTCGATGGGATGGCATGGTGCGCCTTCCGCAACGCCAGATGCGCCGCACTGGCAGTTGCACGCGCATTTCTATCCACCGCTGTTACGCTCGGCAAGCGTACGCAAATTCATGGTCGGCTATGAAATGCTGGCAGAAGCGCAACGCGACCTTACCCCCGAAACCGCAGCGGCAACCTTGCGTATGCAAAGCAAAGTCCATTACCGGAACAACCAATGACCCCGTCCGACGCTGCCCTACATGCCACCGTCACAGCAGCCTTTGCCAAGCAATATGGCACAGCAGCAGAGTTCGTCGTCCGCGCACCGGGGCGAGTCAATCTGATTGGCGAACATACCGATTATAATGACGGTTTTGTTCTGCCCTGCGCCATCGGCCCCGCAACGATGGTTGCGGCAAGCAAGCGTGGTGACGATGAAATCCGGATCCTTGCAGTCGATTTCGGCGGAGTGACCGACACATTCGCATTAAATGGCTTTGAACATAGTGCACAGGGCTGGGCCAATTATGTGCGCGGCATGGTCAATGCACTGCAAAAGGCGGGATATACACTACCGGGGGCGGACCTCGCCATAGCGGGCAATTTGCCGCAAGGTGCGGGGCTTTCATCCTCGGCTTCGCTGGAGGTGGCGGTTGGCAAAGCATTGCTTGCGCTCGCCGGGACAGAAATCGACCCCACCCGCCTCGCGCAAATTGCGCAAGCCGCCGAATGTGACTTTGTCGGCACCAAATGCGGGATCATGGACCAATTAATCTCGGCACAAGGCAAAGCGGGACACGCGCTGCTTATCGACTGCCGTTCGCTGGAGCTGACCGATGCCCCTGTCCCGGACGATGTGGCAATCATGATCGTCCACTCGGGCGTCACGCGCGGGTTGGTGGAGGGCCATTACAATGAACGCCGCCGCCAATGTGAAGCGGCAGCCAAGGCAATGGACGTAACTGCATTGCGTGACGCAGATATGCACATGCTTGATGCAGCCGGGCTCGACACTTTGACCTACAACCGCGCGCGTCATGTTATGACCGAAAACAGGCGTACGCTCGATGCTGCAGCAGAATTAGCCAAATCCGACCTCCGCGCGCTTGGTAAGCTCATGGCCGAAAGCCATGCATCAATGCGCGATGATTTCGAAATCACCGTTCCTGCCATCGACCAGTTGGTTGCTTTGTTGCAATCCGCCATTGGCGAAGAGGGCGGCGCACGCATGACCGGTGGCGGCTTTGGCGGCGCCTGCGTCGCCATCCTCCCGGTCGCTCGCGTAGAAGACGTGCGCGCAAAGGTCGACGCTGGATACCGAACCCCTGATGGTGGCAAACCGCTCATCATGGTGGAACGCCCTGG